>JBMFVR010000013.1:0-15866 GCA_049965895.1 Nitrososphaeria archaeon
CTGAATGAATGAAGACCAGGATATACCATGTCCTCGTACCATTATGACCATGACAAGTGTTAGGTCTGGTTAAATTTAAATGATTAAGAATGGTTATATCTTTAGTATGTTAAACATCGTTTATGGAAACCAGGTTCAGGGTGCTTGTTGACCACTTTAAGGATATGGAAGATACTAGTAAGAGGACTGAGCTCACGTCGATTCTCGCTCACCTTTTCAGTTCAATATCAGTTGATGAAATAGATAAGGTAGTTTACCTGACACAGGGCAAGCTTTATCCGGACTACATGGGTATAGAGCTTGGTGTTGCTGATAAGACCATCATCAAAGCCCTTAGCAAGTATTCGGGTGTAAACGAAAGCAAGGTTATTGATGAATACAGAAAAGCCGGGGACTTGGGTGATGCGGCTAGGGTCGTTGTTGAGGGCAAGAGGCAGATGAGCTTTTTTTCAGAACCGCTTACTGTTTTAAGGGTTTATGGGACACTGGACAAAATTGCAAGGGCTTCAGGAAAGGGGTCTCAGGAAATTAAACTTTCGCACTTTTTGAGTCTGCTCAACGATGCAGACCCGGATGAAGCAAGGTATCTTGTGAAGATAGTCCTAGGTGCGCTTAGGCTCGGCGTTGCAGACTATACGGTTCTTGATGCGCTTGCATATGCCAGATCGGGAACAAAGGACGCAAGGGAACTGCTGGAAAGGGCGTACAACCTTTCTGGCGACTTGGGGCTTGTTGCAGCAACTCTTATGAAGGGAGGTGAGGAAGCTGTAAGGAAAATAGGCATAACGATAGGCAGGCCGCTTAGACCAATGCTTGCAGAGAGAGTGCCGGATATAAATGAAGCGCTGGAGTACATGAATGGGGGATGCACTGCAGAATATAAATATGATGGGGAAAGGGTGCAGATACATAAGAAAGGTGATAGTGTTATGCTGTTTTCAAGGAGGCTTGAGAACATAACCATGCACTATCCTGACATCGTAAAGGCAGCAATCAATAACATAAAAGCTGATGAAGTTATAGTTGAGGGGGAAGCCGTTGCTGTGGACCAGAACACAGGAGAGTTTTTCCCCTTTCAAGAGCTCATGCACAGGAGGAGAAAGTACGGAATTGAAGAGGCAATGGAAGTTTACCCGGTAACACTATTTCTGTTTGATATAATGTACCTCAATGGAAGGCAACTCATTGATATGTCGCTCACAGAAAGGAGAAGGATTCTATGGGAAACAGTAAATATCAGTGACAAGGTGCAGTTCGCAACACACATGGAAACGAAGGACGCTGAAAAGCTTGAAACTTTCATGGACCAGGCAATAACTGACGGATGTGAAGGATTGATGCTCAAGGATACAGACTCGCCTTACAGAGCAGGAGCTAGAGGCTTTTCATGGATAAAGCTAAAGAGAGATTATCAAGGTGAGCTCGGAGATACACTAGATCTAGTGATAGTTGGAGCGTTTTATGGGCGTGGCAGGAGGGCCGGTGCATATGGAACCCTGCTCACGGCGGTCTATGACCCAGATACTGATTCCTTTTACACCGTATCAAAGGTTGGCGCTGGGCTCACAGATAAGGATCTTGAAAGCTTCCCCAAAATTCTCGACCCTCATAGGATACCACACCGGCATGCTAGGGTTTTTTCCAACTTGGAAGCAGATGTATGGCTTGAGCCAAAGGTGGTTATTGAAGTTCAGGCGCAGGAGATAACGCTCAGTCCAGTGCATACAGCAGCGTTCGGTGTAATAAAGGAGGGGGCTGGGCTTGCGCTCAGGTTTCCTAGGTTCACGGGCAAGGTGAGGGACGACAAAGGGCCTGAGGACGCAACTACAGTTAAGGAGCTTGTGGAAATGTACAGGAATCAGAAGAAAAAGCCACTTACTAGCGGAACAGGTCCTTAGCATCAGGCCTGTTAAGTTTTCTTGCGCTTTCTTCCGCAATTTCATATTTATAACCCCTTATTATTACTGCTGGTATTCCCCGGCTCTTGCCCATTACTAGCTCAGCAGCGGAAGCAAGCTCGTCGGCCTGTGCGATCAGAGTAACCTTGAGGGTTCTGCTGTAGAGATCAGGGTGACCCCTGTAATCCCTCATAACCCTTATGCCGCTGGATCCTATTGCCATATCAACCTGACCTTCTCTCCATGCCCTTCCGTACGTATCACTTATGAGCACTGCAACTTCGGCCCCAGTGAGCTTTTTTATGGTTTTTCTGATCTTCCTTGCCGAAGCATCTGGTTTCTCTGGCAGCAATAGTATTGCACCCTCCTTTCCTATGTTGCTCTTGTCAGCCCCCGAGTTCGCGCCCACAACTCCAATGGTTGATTCTGTCAGCAGTAACCCCTTCCTCATCCGCACCACCCTCTTGGATGCCGAAAGTATTGCCTCGATCTCTCGTGGATCCTTCCTCACTACCTTTGAAGAATTTATGGCAAACTCTCTCGGTACAACAGTGTCAAGCATTATGAGTCTGCCCTCAGCCTTTGACACTATCTTTGAAGCAATTACCAGAATGTCGCCGTTTTTTAGTTCCAGCTTGCTGCGCCTGCAGGCATCAACAATCAGCGAACCCACATCATCACCCTCCCTGACATGAGGTATGCCCTTTATGGCCAGCACTTCAATCTTGTCGCTCATTTCTGTGTCTTCCATGGCCACATATTTGATTCAGTTTAAATAAAAGGTTGATGGAACGCTTTTATTACTGCAAGAGGAAAGGTGTTCATGCACAGTGTCCTCATTGCTGGAAACTTCACACTGGATGACATAATCATTGGTAGCTGTCACTATTCATGTATAGGTGGTCCGCCCTCCTATGCAGGATTGTTCCTCAGCACATACAGTATGAAGCTTACCATAGCCGGTTGTTATGGTCATGAAGCGTCAATGATTGTGGATAGTTTAAGGTGCAGGGACGTAAAGATTGTATCTCCCTGCAACGGTTGCCAGGCAACTGCAAGGTTCAGGCTTGTGGGGAGCAAAAAGAAGAAAATTACTGTTATTGATCCTGGATGCAAAATAACCAGAATCCCTGACGAAAGTTTCGAATATGCAATAGTAAATGGGGTCTGCGGTGAAATCGACATGGGAGTGATGAAAACGATAAGGGAAAGGACAGGATTCGTTTACCTTGACCCTCAGGGGCTGCTGAGAATCAGGAAGAGGGGTAAAGTTGAGATGGTTGCCGGGCCTGAATTTGCTGAGTACATTAAACATGCTGATGTTATGAAGGTGAACGGGGAGGAGCTGGAAACCATAACTGGTTTCAGTGATCCTGAAACAGCATATGCTAGGATGAAAATCGCAATGATTTTTTCGGAAAGAGACAGGGTACTGCTGCTGAGTAGGGGCAAAAGGCTTGAGCTAGAATTCAAGCCAGTAAAAGTTTACGACGGAATAGGGATGGGAGACCTTTTTGGGGCTGGATTTGTTCTGGGAATGATGATTTCAGGAGAAAGGATGGGACTTGCACTTGGACACGCAGCCGCAACAGCTAAACCTACAGAAAGGGGGTTATTTAAGGTGCCCCACTGGAGGGATATCATGGGGAGGGCAAGGGAACTGGAAAAGGAAATAATGGAGGTTCAGCAAGGTTTATAATTTTACCCATCAACTATCCGCATATGAACAGGGAGGTCATCGGGTTACTCCGAAGGTCCAAGATCATGTCAATCTCAACCTGTGGCGATAGCCCGTGGACAATCAAGGTGTTTTATGCGATGGACAGGGGGTTCGTTTTTCTGCTTGAAATTGGAGGAAAGACTCTGGAGGCCATTAACAGGGGGAGCAAAGTGTCATTTGCAGTTGACCTTAACAGGCCCGACCTGTTCGTTCAGGGTTATGGAAGGGTGGAAGTACTGGGTGAACCCGGGAAGTTCGATGAGGAAAGGGGGGCGCTGCTGGCAAAGGTTCCCGAAGATTCCCTGTTCGTAAGCTCGGGGCACACTGTAATTGTGAGGCTGATTCCAGAAGTTTTGAGGGTCACAGATATGAGGGGGGAGCCTAAAAAGTACAGTGAAGTAATTGAAATTGAGGAAATGATCGAAAGAAAGCCATTGAGCCTTATAAGGGCACTGAGGCCCTGGGCGTTTCAGATGAGCATAACATCACTTATACTTGGCGTAATGCTGGCTGACAGGGTTAATGTGTTGTTCCTTCTTCTTTCAATTGCAGGCATAGTCATGGCACATGGAGCCTTCAATGAACTGGGGGATTACTTTGATTTTATAACTGCCCTGGACAGGCCAGATGGAATGGGTTCAGGTGGTTCAAGGGTTCTCCTTGACAGGCACATGGCTCCAAGGTCACTTTTCAGCTATTCAATCGTTCTCCTAGCATCATCCCTAATGATAGGGGTGTACCTGATGCTTGCAAGGCCGGCCATTTTTATCTTTGTTATGGTTGGCATGCTTGCAGGCGTTCTGTATGGCCTCCCTAAGGTTGGCCTAAAATGGATCAGTCTTGGTGACCTTGGAGTTTTTCTTGCCTTTGGCCCTGGCATAGTACTTGGGTCTGAAGTGCTTCAGGGAGGTTCAGTAACTTTTAGCAGCACACTAATATCAGTCGCAATAGGTATGATAATAGTTGCGGTTCTTCATGCAAACAACTGGAGAGACATAGAAACTGATAGGGTTGCAGGGGCAAGGACTGTAGCTTCAGTTCTGGGCGAGAAGGGATCACAGATATACTACCTAGCACTTATATGGTTGAGTTATCCACTTTTTGCCCTGGCTGTGGCCACGGACCTGAGGCTATGGCCAATACTTGGTTCGTTTCTCACCGTACCATGGGCTGTGAAGCTCACAAAAATAGCGCTGAATAAGAGAGATTGGAACAGAAAACTGCTAGACATGCATACCGGATCGTTTACGGCACTTCACATGTATCTTTCACTGATATTTTTGGGCACAGCAATTCTGCTACAACATGTTCTACTGATCAATTCAATCCTGTGAACAGTCATTGATTTGTAAGCGAGCTACCTTGAAATTGTATTAACTTAGAGCTCTAAAATCGACAGGGATAGCTAAAAAGGCTTTTTTAAATAACATATGGTTGCAGAAAAAATGAAATATCCATCATACTGATAATTTACATGGCTCCATGTGAGTGCCCTGATGATAGGATAAGGAAGATACTTGACGCGTTGAGGAAAATGGACAGCAGGGAGTTTGAAAGCCTAATAAGAAAGAGTGAAGTTGGAGGAAAATCGGTGGACCAGCTTATAGAGGAATCACTTACAAGAAAACAGAGAAAATTAAAAGACGAAAATTAAAAAAGTGGATTATTTGTCCTGGCTTATACCCTTATTTTTGAGGATTTTTTCAAGAACTCCCTTGAGGGTTGTGTATTCCATATCCTCTTCAGGCAATCTTTCAAACATGAACGGACCGTGCTGTCTCATGTAAACTGCTATATCCATTGCCTTCTGCCTGGCGTACTGGAAGTCTTCGCCTGCAAAGTAATCCACCGGTTTATGCTCGCCAACCGCAGGATTTTCCTCAATTCCAACAATCGCATCACCCTTAACCATAAAGCCCAGGCCAACAACCCGTGGAGGGCCGTCAAAGAACGTGGGGTTTGAACCATCAGAACTACAGGGGAAGAGCGGTCCTACGTGAGAACCGCGCATCCAGCCTCCCACGAGGGTGGGAAACATGAAAGGCTGAAGTATCTCGCCAACCGCAGGGAATCCAGATTGGGCCCTCAGAACGGCAACAGGATCGTCCTTTCCCACATACTTGCCTGCTATGTAACTTAGCTTATCCGTGCTGACCACCGCTGCTATCCCAAGGGATTTATCCTTGCTCTTCACTCTCTTTATCGTATACTTTGTAACATCCCCTATCAGAGCAAGGTAGTAGTGCAGCTCAGATGGTAGGTCAAAGGGAATTACTGTGCCCTCCTTCTGGTCCATAACCTCTATCACAAAACCTTCATGTAACCTTGGGTCTATGACGAGCCCTGAGGTAGTGAACGGATCAGCATAGATTTTTGACAGTGGGAGATTAAACGCGGAAGGGCCGGTTTTATCAGCCATTAGAGCGATCATAGGTTCGGCCTTTCTCGGTTCAAACTCCATTTCAGCAATCCCAGGCCCCATTCCCTTCACGTTTCCACTAAACGCATCCTTTAACAGGTCTTGACCAGCAGCATAAAGCCCAAGATCCTTTGCTACCTCTGAAGCAGACTTCAGCGCTTCCCAGGCGAGGCCATGAACCTCGCTTGCCCCCTCTCCGCTATGATGCAGCATTATCAGATGGATATCATCTCCTACCCTCGAGGTGAAAAAATCACTTATCCTTTTGCTCCTTACTCCTTCCATTAGTACTTCCTTAACTGCCTTGATTTGCTTTGGATGTGGCGTAACGTGACCAGCCACAGAACCTACATCTGCTTTTATATCGGTCAAAGTAACAGGCATGATACCACTATTCTCAAACTGCTCAAATATATATGTTTTTGAAAAGTTTATCAATCATAGAATGTGAAAACGTTTCCGGCGCTTATAACTGCCTCAATTTCATTTGAACCATTGGTAAAATATTGGAAAAGATTGATCTCCTGCCATAGCTGAACAATTATTACATTTTGGTAAAATGGGGATTTAAGAAATTATATATCATTATTATCTGTACAGGATAGGGATCTGCGTTTTCAATAATAACATCGGGTGTTATGACCTGAACGAGTGCTTATTCCAGTTTTTAATTACTGGATACCTTTATTGTGAAAGTGCCACTTGATATGGCGCTTGCACTGATCGATATGGTGTACCTTGTATTATAGTTTGTTTTTACTAATCATAAATCCATGCTTAAAAGCAATAGATCATCGTTACAATTTTAAATTTCTGTTCTCGAAAATTATGCAATGCTGAGCAAAAACGAGAGAATTGCAGAAACAAGGAAGAAGACAAGGGAAAGGCACGAAATGATGACCGTAATGAGGTCAAGGTGCTGAAGAACCACCTTGATGCGGTCACCCTTGAAAAACTCAGGAGAGTTTTCATCGAAGCAAAATGGTTCACTAACTGTGCTCAGGTAAATAATTGCATATAGGTCGTTACCGCAGTAAACTCTTATCTGGTATCGAGAATTTTTTTACATTAAAGTTAAAATGAAAATTAAGGAGTCCAGTGGGTGCAAGTGACATTCTGTTGCTGAGTGGATGTATTTGAAATAGGTTAAATTTGATACTTGGACTCCATAGTTTTCTACCCATATGGTCATAGTGTTGCTGCTGTTAACTTGAATGTATTCCACCTTGAAATTTTAAGATAACCTGTTCTGCTCTGAAATATTAGGTCCATTGAACCCCTGACCAGCATTGCCCAGGTATATGATTCTCCATTAAAGCATAGCTATATCAAATATTAAAATTATAACTATTGCCATCAGTGATCGAATTAGTGTCTACTGGCTCATCTTTCAAACCGTATTAAATTAGTTATAACAGCGCTTAAATTCCTTTCTTGGGCATATTAATTCAGTAGGGTTATTTTTTTAGTAATATAAACATACTACATTAAGTTAATAAAGGAACGATGGCATATAAATAGTATGGCAAAGGAACTGCCGGTTGAACTTGCTGTAGGGAAGGAGCTGGCATATGATACTACCGTCGTCAATGGAGAAAAGGCGGGGGTTCTTCTGGAAAAGGGACATGTAGTAAGTGAGGCAGACGTTGAGCTGTTAAAGATGTCAGGCCTCTACAGGGTTTATGTTTCAGATAACTCTGGGGGTATCTTTGAAAGCAGGATAGCAGAAGCGGTTGCAGGTGCCTCTACAGATACAGCTAGCGTAAATATCAGGCCTGGAAGGCAGGGGAGCGCCATTCTTTTTTCAAAATTTCCGGGTGTTATATCAGTTGATGAAGATATGTTAAAATCAGTAAACATGAGTGGCATGGCACTCCTGATAACAAGAAAAAAATTCGAAGCAGTTGGAACCAATGAGCTAATCGGTGTAGTAGATTCAGTTCCGCTTTATGAAAGTGAAGAGAGATTGAATTCGCTGCTGAGCAAAATCACGGTTGCACTGAAGGTAATTCCGTTTAAGAGAAAAGCAGTTGGTCTGGTCATTACCGGCACAGAGGTATATGAGGGCAAAAAGAAAGACCTTTACACTGATATAATAATGAAGAAGGCTGAAAAGTACGGCTGGAGCATTGCTTTTAGAAAGCTTGTACCTGATGATCCAGCGCAGATAGCTGGTGCAATAAAGGAGGCCAGAGGGTATGCCGAAGCGATAATAGTTACAGGTGGCATGTCTGTTGACCCTACAGATAAAACACCTGCTGCCGTGAATTCGCTTGGTGCAAGGATCGTTGCTTACGGGATTCCCATAAAGCCTACAACAATGTCCCTTGTTGCTTACTGGGATGGCTTGCCTCTCCTTGGCATATCTGCCGGTGGAATATACTATAAGGATTTGAACTCAATAGACGTACTCTTTACCATCATGATGGCTGGGATTGAGCTTTCATCTGAAAGCATAGCGCTGATGGGCAACGGTGGATTGCTGCCTAACTTTAATCCGGCCTTCAAACTTCATTAAACTTTGACAAACTTTTTTAGTAAAAGCGTTTGATGATTTATTGGTATGTTCGTTAAAGTTGAAATAAAGAACTTGGGGTATGTCAGCGACAGCTGCGAGGGTATTGTTGAATTTTTGTCAGAGGATGGAAAGACATTTACAATGAATTCATTCAGCAGTGAAGTTTCCTATCACATAAACAGGTTCATGACTGGTGACAGGAATTCAATCCCCACCGTATACAATCTTGTTGAAGAGCTGGCGCATCAGGTTGGCGTGGAGCTTGAGAAGGTTGAAATATATGAAAGGGGAAACGTGCTTAGAGCAAACGTTTACTTCATAGGGAGAAACAGGAGCTTCACGTTAGAAAACTATAGGGCATCAGACGCTGTTGCCCTTGCCGCGTTCTACAATATGCCGATCTATATAGACGATTCACTGCTTACCTGAGTGAATGTCCTCCTTTGCCCTTGCAAGATCCCTTACCCTTTGTTCACCACTGATTTCCAGCAGATAGCTGTAAACGACACTTGGTACAAGGTGCTCCCATCTTTCACCCTTAATTATCCTTTCCCTTATCCTGGTGGCCATGAGCTGTTCCCTATCAAGCAAAGGAGCTGGTACAACCTTTATCCCAGATTCGTAAGCGAGCAGATTTACCAGGGCATTATTTGAAAATATTATATCGAACCTTGGCAAATACGATTTCAGCATGGCTGTCCATAGGCTGTGGTTAACTATATCGTCAAGGGGTGTTATATAGACTGCCCTGTTAAATCCGTCAGACTTGAGGAACCTGACTATCATTTCATATCTTTCACCGGCTGTGAATGGGTTATCTAGTTCATGGTTCTTCTGAGCGCTGCCTATTACAATTACGAGCTCATCCACGTTTTCAAGGGCGTACCTGAGCGCCGCCGCATGGCCGTTATGAAATGGCTGAAACCTTCCAATAAAGATTCCTCTCACACCATTGATTTCCAGTTCCTGCATATTTACTTTTTTGAGCATTTTTTCGGCACTTAAAAAATACTTATTAAAAACATTATCGCATGACAGGCATGGAAAGGGACAGAAGCACGGTTAATGTGCTTGTACTGGAGCTAGCCACCATGATAGTTGCGATTGCGCTGGCATTCAATGCAGACACCCTCGTTTCAACAACGTTGCCCCTTGAGAGGTTGATCGGATTCATAATAGTTAATTTGGTTGTGATATGGTTTTGGTGGAGTTATGTTATGGACAGGCTGGAGTTTCCTCCAAAAACTGACCAGTTCCCTGTGCTTGATGTGCTTATACTTGTTTTGATTTCCCTTATACCTTTTGTGCTAAGGCTGGGAAATATATTGTACATTTCAGGGCTCTTGGCTGTGCTTATGATAATCTGGGCTACAATGATACGGGAGATTGTGAAAGAAAATGCACAGATTGAACAGCTTAAAATTGCCAAGCTGAAAAGGGAAATGTATGAAAGGATTGTGGTGGGGGTTATCTTTGTAATGAGTCTGATTATATCGTTTATCAGTATTGTTATAGGTTATTTTCTCTTTATAACCATAGTTTTGGTCATATTTCTAAGATCTATAACTTCTCGTATTGCAAGGCAGTAAATCATCTTGATATTTCTTCAAGCGAACGCCCCCTTGTTTCAGGAGCTGCAATTACAGTAATTATAATAGCAAGCAGTATAAATGCAAGGAAGAAGGTCGTGCCGTAAACCAGACCGTATCCCTTGATTATCGGGAAAAGTATAACCCCCATTATTCCACCTATCCTGCTTACTGTAGTTGCAAGGCCCTGGGCCAACCCCCTTACTCTAGTTGGAAACAGCTCTGTTGAGTATGAAAAAGAGAGAATTCCACCAGGCCATTGCTCAAACGATGCAAACAGTATAAAGAGTGGAAGCAGAGCATATGCACTTACCTTAACAAGAGGCACAAGTAATATAAGTACCACTGCCATTATGGCAAAGCCTATAAGCGAAAGTGCCTTTCTACCTACCCTGTCTATCAGCTCCATCAATGCAAGGTAAGCAACTATTGGAAAGGGTGCAGTTAAAGTGCCAAAGAGCACCACCGTTCTGAGGTTAGTTATTCCGAGCTCATAGTAAAGCGTGGGAGTGTAGAATCCGAAACCATAAGATCCAACATCAAATGCAAACCACGTCATAAGGACAAAAGTCAGCGCCTTCCAGTGCTTTGAGAAAAGTTCCTTGGTACCAGCACTGCCCTGTTCTGGAACGGTGTAACCTTCAATTCCCACTGACTTCCTTATTACATTTTCAGCCTGTTCTGATTTGCCCACTGCCTTTAGCCACCTTGCTGATTCCGGCATGAGCCACCTAGATGCTATTACAGGCACTGCAATTGCTGCTCCTACACCAAGGGCGACCCTCCACGATAAAGCAGAACCTAGAGGTAAAGCAAAATAATTTACAGCGCCCGATATTAGGACCCCCAACCAGTAAAACATTATGCCGTACATGAGCAGTTTTCCCCTCTCCTTTTTAGGGGCAAATTCAGCAATGAGCGAGGAGCTTACCGGGTAATCGGCGCCAATGCCAATTCCCATTAGTATCCTGAATATCACAATTTCAGCAACGTTTGTGGCAATGGCTGAAAGTGCCGTGAATATTATGAACATAAGTATGTCTATCACAAACATTGCCTTTCGGCCAATCCTGTCAGCTATCCTCCCGAACGTCACACCCCCTATGGCCATGCCTATAAGGCCACTTGAAAGCAAAAGAGCATATGATATGCTGGTGCTTGGCAACTTAAAGTAAGATGATATGAGAAGTACCGAGAACGCTATGACATTCAGGTCATATCCATCAAGGAAGACGCCCATCGCAGCCAGTGTGCTGAGTGCCCAATGAAACCTCTTTATTGGAATTTCATCCATGCTGCGTTGCATGCCCAGAATGAACTTGAACTGTATATTTAGATTTCCTTTTAAAAATATATATCAATATATATTTTATTTTATCATAGTTTTTATATTTATACCATATGTAATATTAAGCGCATGCTGTCGATGGAGATGATGTCTGCGTGAATAGGTCAGCAGCAATTTTAGGAGTGGTTGTGGCTTTCCTTATGTCAGCTTACTCGGTATTTTCACTTGTGTATGTAATGCAGATACTTTCTGCCAAGTTTCAGGTAAGCCTTGGTTTAATTTCTGTTGCAGTTACTCTATCATTTTTTGGGGGTGCTGTAGGGGGGGCCATGCTTGGAAGGTTTGCAGACATAAGAGGAAGGAAGCCCGCACTCCTATTATCAGTAATAATATTTTCGATGGCAACCATATTTGCTTCACAGGCCAGATCCATTGCTGAACTGTACCTGTGTTGGTTCATTGTTGGCTTTGGGGCAAATGCCGAAAATGGCATAAGCTATGCTCTGATAGTTGAGTTGCTGAAGGGCTCAAGGGGATTGGTGGGGGGCGCAGTTCAGGGGCTTTACTTTGTTGGTATGATGCTTGATGTTATTACCCTTTCCGTTATCGAATACTGGAGGACATATATGGCAGCTGTGGGCACTCTGAGCCTTGTCATTTCAGTTGTTGGAATTCTGATGGTGCCTGAGACGGCAGTCAAAAGAGAAGAAAATCACAAATTAAAGGAAATATTCAGCGGGAAGCTATTTCCTATAACAGTCCTTGGAACTCTGCTTGTGGCGGCTTCATTTTTGTATACGATTCCCATAGCCACCCTAGTTCCTTCAGCTCTGAAATCAGGTAACCTTCTTGCGCTTGATGCTACTGGATTTATATCATTTACAATAGCTGGATACCTTTCTGATGTTGTTAAGAGAACTAATTCAGTTATCGTATTTGCAGCAATCGGTATTGTTGCATCATTCATTATAATCGTTTTAGGCATAAGCATGAGTACCTCACTTTTGCTATATGTTGGAACAGGGTACTTTGCGTTTGTTGGAATCATGATCAGCGAACTTTATCCAATCAGCCTTAGGGGCACGGGTTCAAATTTTGCCTTCTTGCTTGGCAGGATATTGGGTGGGGTTGGCCCGTCCATGGCAGCCCTAATGTTTGCAGGAGATCTCCAGGCAGGAATTGGAACGTTTGCCCTAGGCTCTTCTCTGCTGGCCATAGCTTCAGCACTATTGTTAGTAAAATATACAGGTGAAAAGAATACAAAGCAAATTAGCATATAGAATTGCATACCATTAAAAGTGTCTCGCAGGAGAAAAGAAACGCTTTTTATTAATGTAAATATAATTTAAACCATGGGAAAGCTGAGACTCGAAGACGTTCCGGATTACAGCGAACTTCTGACTTCCATAGTAAAGGCGGAAGGCAAAGTTAAGCTAAAGCACCTTGCCTTTATTTCTGTTCTTGCGTTTACCGGTTGCAGAATAGGCGAAGCCATTGATCTAAAATGGGATGACATGGATTTCAAGGGAAGGACGATTAAGATAAGGCAGGAAAAGAAAAAAGGGGAATTCATAAGGAAGATACCTGTGCCGTCAGATTTTTTCTGGTCGTTGATGGGCAGATTGAAGGAAAGGCGCAGGGCATCAAATAAGCCATTTGATTTCACTCAGAGAAATGGCAGATACATAGTTTACTCACTTACCAAGAAGTTACTTAAAAAAAGGTATAGGCCTCACGCCATAAGACATTCCTATGCTACGTACATAATGAAAAAGACAAAGGACCTAGAAGTTGTGAGAAGGCTTCTTGGGCACAGTGACTATGCAATAATCAGGGCCTATATGAATTACTCCCAAGAGGATCTAGAAAGTGAACTGAGAAGCGCTCTTTCTGATGCAGTACAAACCGATTGACCCATCTAAATCCCTATATACTGCATAAACTAATCCTTGGTAATGAACGGTAGAAAGGTTGCTTTAATAGGTGCTTCAATGACAAGGTTTGGGAACCTGGTGGACATGGACCTGCTGAAGATGATGGTTGAACCTTCTCTCTCAGCTATAGATTCAAGCAAGATAGATCCTAGAGACATAGGTGCCATATTTGTGTCAAACATGCTAGGTGATGCACTTTCAAAGCAGACATCGCTAGGCACGGCCCTCTCAGATACCCTTGGAGTTTACGGCATTCCTGCTGAAAGGATAGAAAATGGTCCAGCAGGTGCATCAGCGCTCAGGTATGCTTACCTTTCAGTTTCATCAGGAGAATCCAACATAGCCCTTGTTGCGGGAGTGGAGAAGATGCGGGTTGCAAGCACTGACGTGGTTACAGATTACGTATCCAGCATGTCACATCCATATGCAGAGTATCCCAGTGGAGCCACAATGCCATCTCTTGCAGGCATGTTTGCTAGGCTATATATGGCAAAGTACGGTGTTAAACCAGAGCACATGGGAATGGTAGCTGTTAAGAACCACGATAATGCGCTCAAAAACCCATACGCTCACCTAAAGAAGAAGATAACGCTTGACTACCTCTTTGGGCCGGATTCTGCCACCAACAACCCGTTTGTGGCTGATCCTATAAGGCTGTATGATGCTGCACCAATATCTGACGGTGGAGCTGCACTCATAGTGGCTGACCTGGAGACTGCAAAACAGTACACTGACAGACCAGTTGTCATAGAAGGTTACAGTGAAGCCACTGACAGGCTTGCGGTGCATGAAAGGGAAGATCCAACCGTTCTGTGGGCTGTAAAGGCCGCATCGGAAAGAGCCATGAAAATGGCTGGGATAACGCCACAGGATATTGATGTTGCTGAGCTACACGATGCTTTTACAATACTTGAAATAGCTGAAAGCGAAGATACTGGGTTCTTCAAAAAGGGTGAGGGCCATCTGGCGCTGGAAAGGGGCGAGACTTCAATAGGTGGAAAAATACCGATAAACACTTCAGGAGGGCACAAAGCAAGGGGCCATCCAGTTGGTGCATCTGGAATTGCTCAGATAGTGGAGATATTCTGGCAGCTTAGGGGTGAGGCTTATGGCAGACAGGTCGAAGGGGCAAAACTTGGGCTTACAGTCAACCTTGGAGGGTTCGGTTCAAATGCCGTATCATTTGTATTTAGGGGGATATGAGTGAAATGAAAGGAATAAGGTGCAGCTCATGCGGAAGCATATACACCATAAACAGGAGAGTTTGCCCCAATTGTGGTGGGAGAACGTTTGAAGAGTACGATCTCGGTGACAGTTGCAAGCTTATAACCTACACTGTTGTCTGGGTCACACCAAAAGGAATAGATAGATCACCTCTGGTGCTTGGGATAGTTGAGTTTCCCTCTGGTGCTAGGGCCTTTGGGCAGATTATTACCAATGAACCTAAAATTGGAATGAACCTTACACCTAAAATTGGGGAATTGCGAGTATCAGATGGCAAGCCCATAACCGGTTACAGGTTCGAACAAATTTAAAAAATAAAATTTTTTTTAAAAAATAATTGATTTATTCTTCTACAAAAGCCACTGCCCTGCAGAATGCAGCTTCCCCACCCTTGAACAGCCATGGAAAAGCTCCTAGAGTTGTCCTTAGAGCCTTCTTACCATTCAGCAGTTCTTCAATCTGCCCACCTATGTGCTCAACGTGCACTATATCATATGGAAACAGAGCGTTATGCATCAGTTGATAGTCTTCTTCTGGAAAGATTTTCTTTAGCGCTTCAGGACCACCAAATTTCTGCTCTGAACGCTTCCTAACCATATCACTTACTCTTGGCAAAAATCTTCCAAGAGGGAGATTCATCGGATGATCAGGCGACGGCGTATCGGTGCCAAACCACTTTATCTTTTTCTTTTTCATCCATTCAACCATATCCCTTCCCATGCCAGGATGCAACAGAGTGTACTTTTCTTCATCAGCAGTTGGCTGGTACCATGCATACTTTGTCCATCCAGTGTAGAACACTATTATGTCTCTATCTCTGACTTCAATCTTTGATTCAACCATTTGCGGGGTTATAAGGCCGAGCTCCCCAGCTTCTGTAACATCAACAACAACTCCTGTACCATATAGCTGTTCCAGTGGTATCTGATCGATTGTCTTTCCATGAGTTACAAAGTGCCTTGGTGCATCAAGGTGAGTTCCAATATGATTTGAAGTCATTATGTACTGTGCATTTACTCCCTGTTCCGACTTCCTCTTAATATACTTTACCTCAAAGGGTGGATATAGAGGCCAGAATGGGAAATCTGCGTTCAGCGGTTGAGAAAGGTCATAAAGTTTTGTCATAGCAATATTAAGTACTTGATTGGCTATTTAACCTTTAACCTAAATATTGAATTCTGTTTTATCTGCAAATTATTACACCCCCCTCTCCAGCATATCAAAGAATGATTGATCAATGATCTCCTTTTTGGGAAGCCTCTTGTAGAAGATCATC
>JBMFVR010000014.1:0-15689 GCA_049965895.1 Nitrososphaeria archaeon
GGTGAACAAACGATGGCTACTCCCTATTCTGCTGATGATGAACGAAAAAAGAAGGAGTTAGCGGAGCTGAAGGAAAAGTATCTGAGGGTTTATCTTACACCTGAGGCTAGGTACAGGCTAAACAATTTAAAATTGGTTGGCAATGAAATGGCTAAAGTGCTGGAGGATAAAATTTTTGAGCTTGCAGTTAACGGTAAGATAGATCATCAGATAGATGATGGAGAATTAAAGGATCTCCTTTCCAAAATGCAAGCTAATAAAAGGGAGTTTAAGATAGTATGGTGATATAAAATGGGTTCAAACAAAAGTGCAAGGGAAAAAAAGATATTTGTTTCAGCAATAAGGAAAAACAGGCCGGTTCCATCATGGGCGGTATTAAAGACAAACAGAAGCTTTACGTACAATTTTAAGAGGAGAGACTGGAGACATAAGAAAATAGGCGATAGCATATGACAGAAGAAAAAACAATGACTATTTCATTTTCAAGAATATTTTATAAGCAGTATTATCAGAGGTCGAATAAGGCAATAGATTACCTTAGGAACAGAATTAAAAGGGCAGTCAAGGTTGATAATGTGAACATTACCAACGAATTAAACGCTGAAATATGGAACAGGGGCCAAAATCTAAACATCAGACGAGTCAAAATAAAGGTTACAGTTGATAAAGAGAACAATCAAGCTACTGCTGATGTTTTTGAGCACCCGAAAGCTAAAGAACCTCAGAAGCAGCAAGCAGAAACAAAGCCAGCAGGAACCGAACAGGCATAAACCATTATTAATGGGAAAAAATAAGCTATTGATATGTTAGAGGAGTTATTTTATCCCAAGAGCATTGCAGTTGTTGGTGCGTCAAGAAACAGAGACAAGATCGGGAACATAATCCTGCGCAATATAATTTCAACTTATACAGGGAAAATTTATCCTGTAAATAACAGGGCCGATCAAATAGAAGGGCTCAAGTGCTATAAAAGCATATCAGAAATCAATGAACCTGTTGATCTTATAATATTTAGTATACCCAGGGAGGAAATGGTCCAAGCCATGGAAGAAGCAGGAAAAGCAGGCATAAAGGCTGCCGTAGTTATAACAGCAGGATTCAGGGAAAGGGATGAAGAGGGAGCTAAAATAGAAAAGGAAATGGTAAAAACTGCTCAAAAGTATTCAATGAGATTTTTAGGTCCAAACACAATGGGGATAATGACTCCTACATTTAATGCAACGTTTACATTTGCTGATGTAAAGCCAGGTAACATAGCAATTGTGGCGCAATCAGGAGGAATGGGGGCCTATATGTTAAACTGGGCCCAGAGGACCAGGACAGGTTTGAGTTACTTTGTGGGGTTGGGAAACCAAGCTGACATCAAGGAAATAGATGTCTTTGAGTTTTTATCAAATGACCCACAGGCAAAATCTATTTTTTCGTATATGGAAGGCATATCTGATGGTGAAAGGTTTCTGAACGAAATGCCGGAAATAACGGTTAAGAAGCCCATAGTATTTCTGAAGGGTGGTGCTAGCGGGGCAGGTGAACAGGCAATACGCACGCATACTGGCAGCCTGGCAGGATCTTATGAGCTGTTCAGGGCAGCTGTCAAGACCGTTGGCGGCATATTTGTAGAGAATTTGACAGATCTTTTAAATTTAGCAAAGATACTTTCTTCTGAGGAACCTATTAAGAGAGATATACTTATAATTACAAATTCAGGAGGACATGGAGTATTAACCGTTGATGAGATAGATAGAAACAGGCTCAGCTTAACTAAGCTCCCGCCTAAGGTGCAAACAACTCTTGAAATGGTGCTTCCGCCCCATGCGTCGCCCAGAAATCCGCTGGATTTGGGCGGTGATGCAAACCTTGAAAGATACATCACAGCATTAAAAATAGTGCAGGGGCTTGACTGCACAAAGCTGGTTCTCGTTCAATCACTGGCCACGGTAAGTTGCGTTGAGGTAGCCAAGGCGTTGCTAAACTTTAAGGGCAAGGGTTTTGTTGGAGTTGTAATGGGGCTGAGCGAAGACGCCGCAGCCAGAACTCTTGATTCAGCCAATGTCCCCTCATTTAGGTTCCCCGAGGAAGCTGTAAGGGCAATAAAATATTACACCGAAAAAAGAGAGCCCATGCAAAAAATAAGGATCGCAGAGCCCATAATGGAAGCGAAACAGCTTGTTGAGGGAAAAACAACCCTTAAGGATTTTGAGGCATTTAAACTGATGGAAATTTACGGTGTCAGAGTGCCTGCTTGGGCTGTTGTATCTAATTTGGATGACGCAAAAAAGGAAGCAGAAAGAATAGGATTTCCGCTTGTGATGAAAGTTTCGCTCGATGAACCGGGGCATAAAACGGAGTTGGGGGGCGTGGTTACCAACGTGGAAAAGGAGGATGTGGAAAGCGTATTTAACCAATTATCGTTAAAATCAAAGAGGATACTTTTGCAGAGGCAGCTTAGCGGCGTGGAGGTTTTCATAGGAGGGTTGAAGGATGCTACATTTGGACCATCAATACTTGTTGGCATGGGCGGTGTTTATGTGGAGGTCATGAAGAGTGTCAGCTACGGTCTATCTCCTGTATCCGAGCAGGAAGGCCTGCAGATGTTAAAGGAAAGCAAGGTTTATGATATGCTTACGGCAAGGAAGAGAAATTATAACATCAACGCTGTTCTTAGGACATTGAGCAGAGTTTCAAGAATGATAGTGGACTTGAATGTCAAAGAAATGGACATAAACCCGCTTATTGTGAACCAGGAAGGAGCCTTTGCTGTGGATGTAAGAATAGTATTTTAAGCAAAGCTTAATTTTTGGCTTTAATTAACATAGTATATGAAAGTTTATAGCAATTCATTTAAAAACGGGGAAAGAATACCCAAAAAGTATACGTGTGACGGTGAGAATGTTTCCCCCCACATAGCATGGGATAAAGTAAGTGGAGCGTCATCATATGCAATTATTGTAGAGGATCCTGACGCACCTTCTGGAACTTTCATACACTGGGTCATCTATAACATTCTAGAAACCAGCATCCCCGAAGGCGTGAGACCCAATTCAGAAGTGGGGATTCAGGGTAAAAATGATTTTGGCAGAATAGGTTATGGAGGACCATGCCCACCCCATGGGGATGGCAACCACAGGTACTTTTTCAAGGTATATGCTCTGAACAGCCAGCTTCAAGCTGTAAGCGGTATCAGTGCGAACAGGTTGAAGGAACTGATTCAAAACAAAATAGTTGAGTCAGGAGAAATAATGGGCCTATATTCAAGGGATTGACATCTCCTATATTCCTCAATGTAATTGTCATCTTGTTTACCCTATAAGGACCTCTTGATCATTAATTTGTAATAATATTAATTAAAAAAACAGTATAAACGTTATTTATCGAAAATTAAATATCATTAATAGCATTAAACAGTGGTAATATAACGTCATTTATTAATAAAGTACGAAATACTTATCCAAAAACGTTAAATAATCAGAACGAACCCCTTCATGGTTGAAGGTGTTATAAAATAATGTCACAGAAAACTCACCTGAATTTAGTCGTGGTGGGCCATGTAGATAATGGCAAATCAACTACCTTGGGTCATTTTCTATTTAACCTCGGTGTTATAGATCCAAGAGAAGTGGAAGAGTTTGCAAAAGAATCTGAAAAACTTGGGGTTGGTGATTCATTCAAATATGCCTGGGTTTTGGATAGGCTGAAAGAGGAAAGGGAAAGAGGAGTTACAATAGACCTTGCCTTCCAAAAATTTGAAACTAAGAAGTACTTTTTTACTTTAATTGACGCTCCGGGTCACAGAGACTTTGTAAAGAACATGATAACTGGTGCCAGTCAAGCAGATGCTGCGATTCTTGTAGTTTCTGCCAAGGAAGGCGAGACAGAAACCGCTCTATCTGAGGGTGGCCAGGCAAGGGAACATGCATTTTTGCTGAAAACATTGGGAGTTAATCAGCTGATAGTTCTTATAAATAAACTTGATGCAACACAACCGCCTTATAGCCAGAAGAGGTTTGACGAGGTTAAAAAGATGGCAACAGACCTGTTAAGGTTGGTTGGTTATAAAATTGACACTCTACCAATAATACCTGTATCAGGATGGACTGGAGATAACCTAACAGAAAAATCCAGCAATATGCCATGGTACAAGGGTCCGACGTTGCTTGAAGCGCTTGACAATTTACAGGTTCCTCCAAAGCCAACCGATAAGCCACTCAGAATACCAATACAGGACGTTTATTCAATTACAGGTGTTGGTACAGTGCCAGTAGGAAGGGTGGTTACTGGGGTGATGAAGGTGGGTGACACAATAATCATAATGCCTCCAGCATTAAAGGGAGAAGTGAAGAGCATTGAAACACACCACACAGGAGTTGAAAAGGCTGAACCAGGTGATAACATTGGTTTTAACGTAAGAGGAATAGCCAAGCAGGATGTAAAGAGAGGAATGGTGCTCGGGCATCCAGATAATCCGCCAACAGTTGCTAAGGAATTTGTAGCTCAAATATTTGTTGTATTCCATCCAACGGCCATAGCAGCTGGTTATACGCCGGTTCTACACGCGCATACAGCGCAGGTTGCTACATCAATTACCGAGATAATCAGCAAGATAGATCCTAGGACGGGACAGGTAGTGGAAGATCATCCAAAGACAATAAAGACGGGAGATGCAGCGCTTGTTAGGTTAAAACCATTGATACCGCTGTGCATTGAGACATACAAGGAGTTTCCAGAACTTGGCAGGTTTGCACTGAGAGATTCAGGAAGAACCGTTGCTGCGGGTATAGTAAAGGAAATCAGTCAGAAAGCTTAAATCATATCCTTCTGAAGGTTCCTGATCTTCAGATAATATTTCCGATATTTTATTAAATCTTTCAACAATTGATTCTATAAAGCTCTTTATTCTCTTCAGATCTTCCTCTTCATTTTCTCTTTTATCTATAATATTCATGGTTTCTGTGCACTGGTTTATGATGAGACCAACTTCCTCGACCAAATCTGAATCTACATTATTGAGGGTCAAACGTAAAGCCTCCCTGTACTCCTGAAGCATAAATTTCAAACCCTGCAGTTCGTTCATTGAACTTTCCATGTCCATTGTTTGGTCAAACCGTCGTTTAAAAACATTTAATATTTCAAACCCGATTCCCTGAATATTTTAACACCGGGCGGCGTTATCACTATTCTATCTTCGCCCAATCTCGCTATGTCCCCTCCAACGGCCATAACATACTTGTATATCTCATCAATGGATTTTGACAACTCATCCAGGCTCTTTTTTATAAGAGGAGTAAATCTAACTATTATAATGCAGCCTGCATCTAGGTCAGCCTTCACCCTCTGGATGTCATCGTATCCCTTTAGAGGGTAGGCCTTTAAATAAGTCACTTTCTCCGATGACTTTTGCATTGCTACTTTAAATTAAATAAACGGTATAATAAACGTTTTTTGCTAATTTTATATACTAATTAGTTAAATTTATTACTTCAAAAAAGAGAAAACCATAAATTTACACTCAAAGGAGCCATGAACTGGTAATTTCAGATTTTGCGATTAATAAACACATCAACGATATTTTTCAGAAATGGCATTAAAATCTTCTTGCGAAAGCTTCCAGCCCATTGCCCCCGCGTTTTCTTTTATATGTGCAATTTTTTCTGATTTGGGTATAGCTATGGCGTCATTGGATATGAGCCAGTTCAGAGCCACCTGCGTGGCAGTTTTATTATATTTCTGTCCTATTTTATTCAGAAAGGTATCAGCCGAGATTAAACCCTTTTCTAATGGTGTATAGGCTATTAGAGCAATTTTTTCCCTTTTGCAGTAAGGTATTAGTTCCTTCTCGGGCCCTCTGTAAAGCAAACTGTATCTAACTTCATCAGCCACTATATCGCTGCGTGGCATTTCTTCCCTGGCTCTTTTTAGCAGCTCAATATCAAAGTTGCTCACGCCAGCATATCTTATCTTTCCCTCGTCTATTAGTTTTTGCATGGCCGAAAGTGTTTCCCTTAGAGGGACACTTTCATTTGGCCAGTGTATAAGATAAAGGTCAATATACGGTACATCTAATCTTTTTAATGAGTTTTCGGCCGCTTTAATTACCTGGTCCCGTTCTAGATGTGTGTACCATACCTTACTTATCACAAAGACATCCTCTTTTTCAAAACCCTTTATGGCTTTGCCGACAAGCTCTTCCGTGTGTCCTTGGGCATAGAACTCCGCAGTATCAATCAATTTTAAGCCTGATTGCACGGCAAATTCTATTATTTTAATCATATCAGAATCTTTTGAACTGTCAGGATAATTTTTGCCTCCTATACCCCATGTGCCTAAACCTATTGGAACAACTCTGTCTCTTCCTATCTGTTTGAAATCATCCATGCTTTGATAAAGCAGATTTCTGCTTAAAAATCTTAATTGTTAAACTCCGTGGCTATGTGGCATTTAATCGTTATGACATTTTTTGATGGCCAATTAATAAAAGAAAGAAAAATGCGCTAAATACGTTCAACGCTGGCCATAACCAGGTCTGTCGCTGCATGTGCACCGATCAAATTATAAGGGAGTAAAATCTTGTTTTTTCTGATATAATTTAAATATTTATATGATATTACATGTAATTTATTAATTTATTATAAAATATACGTTCATTTTTTATAAAAAATTTAACACGTTTGTCCAGAAATACCGTTTTTGCGATAAGCTTAAAAGTGATATATATTTTATCTCTGCAAAAATGAACCTGCAATCTCAAGCTGCTGCGCAGAAGCGCTCGTTTGAAGTACTTGTTATAAATGATAGATGCAAGGAGTGTGGATTATGCATCGAATTATGTCCGCCCAAAGTGTTGGATAGGCTGGACAGCTATAACAGCTTTGGATACAGACCAACTTACATAAAGAACGAGGCCGGTTGTATAGGTTGCAAGATATGTGAATACGCCTGCCCAGAATTTGCAATATTTGTAAGGAAAGTTGATAAGAAATGAGTATCGGCAAATTGGTTTTTACGCACGGTAATGGCGCCATTGTGGAAGGTGCTATAAGCGCCGGATGCAGGTTTTATGCAGGATATCCAATAACACCATCTTCAGAGATAGCTGAAGAAATGTCAAACAGGCTACCAAAGGTTGGTGGTATATATGTTCAGGGCGAGGATGAGCTGGCCTCCATTAACATGATAGTTGGAGCTTCCATGGCAGGGGCCAAAGCAATGACAGCAACTTCTGGCCCCGGTTTCAGTTTAATGCAGGAGGGACTGGGATTGGCAATAGCAACGGAAACACCGGTGGTCATTGTAGACATGATGAGAGCTGGCCCAAGCACCGGAATCGCCTCTAAGGCATGGCAAGGGGACGTAATGCAGGCCCGTTTTGGGTCTCATTCAGATTATGAAATCATATCGGTTTACCCCTGGGGCGTGCAAGAGGCATTTGACCTTACAGTTGAATCCTTTAATTTGGCTGAAAGGTATATGACACCAGTCGTGCTTTTGGGAGACGCAATACTTGCGAGGATGAGAGAAAGTCTGCGCATTAAAGCGCCAAATGAAATGAATATTATTTCAAGGAAAAAACCAGGAGAATTGCCAGAAAATTATCTACCATATAAAAGGGATCAATCTCTTGTCCCTGCAGTAGCATCCTTTGGGGAAGGCTTTTTTGTGCTCAAGGACAGCCTCACACACAATGAAAAAGGGTATTACTATGAAAAACCGGAAGTTCAAGCAAAATATGTAAGGGGAATAACTGAAAAAATAGAGAAAAATGCCAGTGATATAGAAAAATGGGAGGCAGTGTTCACAGAAGATGCTGAAGTGGTTATAGCGGCAGCTGGTCCCATGGCTAGGGTGGCTTACTCAATGATAATGGAAGCTAGAAAGAAAAACAGAAAATGGGGCCTGTTCAGGCCAATAACAATCTGGCCTTTCCCCGCGGACCAACTAGCAAAGGCAACAAAAAACGCGAGGTATATAATTGTTATCGAAATGAGCACAGGAAAGCTAGTTTATCCAGTTAAATGGTCGATAAATGATAATGCCAGGGTCAAGCTTGTATCATGGTTGAATTATGAGGCTCCATCTCCAGAAGAGCTTGAACGTTTATGTGAAAAGGAGATGAATAGCTAATGGAGGAACTAGTTCATCCACTTGAAAGATATTTAAGATCTGAAAAGTTACCTCATATGTGGTGCCCGGGATGCGGTATAGGAACTGTGGTTCAGGCATTTCTGAGAGCCGTTGATGAACTTAAAATTGAGCAAGATAAACTTGTGGTTGTTAGCGGAATAGGGTGCACGGGAAGAATTCCGCAATATGTAAAGTTCGACGGTGCTCATGTGCTCCATGGAAGGGCCATTCCAGTTGCCCTTGGCATAAAACTGGCGCGTCCAGATCTAAAGGTAGTGGTGTTCGGGGGTGATGGTGATCTGGCATCCATAGGGGGTAATCATTTAATTCACGCTGCAAGAAGAAATGCAGACCTCATGGTTATAATGGTCAATAACTTTATTTACGGATTGACAGGAGGCCAAGTTGCTCCAACAACACCAAAGGAAGTAGTGACATACACATCGCCATACAGCCCTGACAGCAAACCAGTTGATGCTGTAAAGTTAGTTTCTGCAGCGGGGGCATCATTTGTGGCTAGGTGGTCAACAGCGTATCCTGTCTTGCTAAAAGAAAGCATTAAGAAGGCCTTTAATCATAGGGGATTCTCATTTATAGAGGTTATTTCACAGTGCCCTGAACTTTTTGGAAGGATTAACAGTTTTAAGAGCACCTATGATCTTTACCAGAAGATCAAAAAAATAGGTATTATAAGGAGGGGAATAAGCCCCTATGAGGCGAAATATGATTGGAATACCGAAATATCTTTGGGCGAATTTGTAAATGTTGATGCCCCAAGTTATTACGACCAATTAAAACAAATCATTGAAAGGGCTAGAGGAGAGGGGAAATGAAGCAACAGATTCTTATAGCTGGCAAGGGCGGTCAGGGAATACAGATGATGGGTTATCTTTTGGGGTATTCATTTGTCAAGTATCAGGGAAAACATGTGGTTCAGACCGAAGAGTATGGCGCATCAACGAGGGGAGGGGAATCATACACAGAACTTGTTGTGGGGGACCATGAAGATGAGGTCGTGTATTTTAAAGTTCAGAGGGCAGATACAGCAGTTTTTATGTTCCAGCAATCCTGGAAGTCACTGCTTGGAAAAGTGCATGATGACACAATTGTAATATATGATGGTTCACTGGTTCAGCCTAATAAAGGAAAAACTTTCGATATACGGGCCACCGAAATATCAAGGAATGAATTAAAAAGCACGTTAGTGGCAAACATGATAATGTTGGGCGCTGTTTCAGCGATATCAAATATAGTGAAGCTTAGCGACCTAAAATCAGCAATCAGTGAAGTGTTAAGCCATAAATGGGAGGCACTAAACGTACGGGCCTTGGAAACAGGCTATAACACGGCATTAAAATTAATTAACAATAAATAAGTACACAAATCAATATTATTTACTGTTTTCTGGGAGAAAAGCACCGACCTTCAGGGATATTATGAACAAAATAGGCAACTATATGACACCACAGGAAGGTGATAATGACGCGGATTTGAACAATGAGCGTTTCTCTGTACCAGACAGTGATTGAAGGCATAGCTCCTGGTCTATCGTTGGGCAAGCGGAAGGGGATGAGCAACCACTAGCCACTATGATTAATATATAACCTTGAGGGAACCACCTTCAGGGCAGTGAGTATTTCAGCGGTAAAACTTGGATCTGCACACAGCACATAAATTGAACTATACCACGAATTAAAAACTGCTGGGGACAACTTTTTTAGATACGTTTTTATTTGATGGGAAATGAAACATATGTTAAAATGGATTTAATTTGGACAACCGGTGGTCCGCAGGGAAGCGGAATTGATACAGCGGCTCACATATTTACTAGGGCTGTGGCAAAGGCAGGATATTATGTATACGGTGGAAGGGAGTACTTTTCAAACATAAAGGGAAGGCACAGCTATCTGACAATGAGGGTTAGTGACAAGCCTGTTTATTCAATTATGGAGAAAAAGGATATAGTGGTAAGCTACGATGCAGAAACAGTTTTTTCGCATTTTCTGGATATAGCAGACAAGGGGGTGCTGATATACAATAAAGATGAGTCAGATTTTAAGATCAGCAATATTCCAAGCATGGTGGATCCCCTAAAGTCAAGAATATCTGAAACTTTGGAGAAAGCGGGGGCAGAAATAACAGTTAAGGGGGTAGTTGAATATTTAAATTCACGGGGAATAACGACGTTTGGATATAGTGCAAACGAAGCAATAAGAGAGCTTGGAAAACGTTTGAATGTGACCCAGCTGGGAAAAATTAGAATAATGATCAATACATTGGCTATTTCATTATCAACATCGCTCCTGAGAGTTAGAAGGGAACTGGTATTGGAAGCCATAAGGGACACGTTTGGAACAAGATCGCTAGTGGAAAATCAGCAGACTGTTAACATCTCATATGATCTATCTTCAAATTGGGCGTGGCAGGGTGCAAGGCTCGATGAACTGCCCATTAACGGGCACAGGGTTTTAATAGATGGTCCAACAGCAATGGCTCTGGGGAAATTGGCTGGGGGTCTAACTTTTCAGAGCTACTACCCAATTTCACCGGCAACTGATGAAAGTGTATACCTGGAAGGCCACCCAATATTTAACAGGGTTCCTATCGGGGAAGGAAATGTAGTTGTTGTTCAGACGGAAGATGAACTATCGGCCATAGCAATGGCAAATGGTGCTTCGCTAACAGGAGCTAGGTCAGCTACTGCAACTTCTGGCCCGGGTTTTGATTTGATGATAGAGGGAATAGGATATGCTGGAATGGTGGAAATACCGGTAGTGATAACTGATTATATGAGAGGAGGGCCATCAACAGGATTACCCACCAGAAATGCTCAGGCAGATCTCCTGCAAGCAGTTTACGGGGGTCACGGCGAATTTCCCAGAATAGTTATTTCTTCAGGGGACCACATTGAGGCATTTTACGATGCGGCAAACGCATTTAATTATGCTGAAAGATACCAGATGCCAGTAATTCATCTTGTGGATAAATCGTTGATGAGTTCCTATGCTGTGGTTGACGAATCGCTCATAGACAGTGAAAGGTGTAAAATAGATAGGGGAAAAATCGCCATTAAAGAGGAAAACAATTACAAAAGATTTGAAATTACTGAGGATGGAATAAGTCCAAGGTCATTTCTGGGATCCCCAAACAGGTTCTGGCTTACCGGCGATGAGCATGACGAAAAGGGGCACATTGTGGACGATTCGGTGTTGAGGACTGAAATGTATTTAAAGAGGATGAGGAAAATTGAGCTTGCTGCAAGGGAAATACCAGAAAACGAAAAATACACTGTTTATGGAAGCAGGTCATCTAAAAAGCTGATTGTAGGATGGGGAAGCACCAAGTGGCCCATAATTGAAAGCGTTGATAGACTGCAAAGAGAGGGGCATGAAATAGGATTTGTCTATTTTAAAATGTTTTCACCGTTTCCCAAAAGCCTAAAAACTATGCTAGACGGCAAGGAAATAATTGACGTGGAGTCAAACTACCTTGGTCAGCTGGGCATTCTGCTTGGAAACGAACTTTCGGTGAACCCTTCTTATCAGGCGCTAAAGGTCAATGGGAGGATGGTTTCCGTGCTCGATGTGTACAATGCAATCAAACAAATGATTGAAAATGGTGAAAGGAGGGTGATAATGAATGGCACAGCATGAAAGAATCAGTGCAGCAGACTTCAGAGTAACCGAGTGGAACGATTGGTGCCCTGGATGCGGTGATTTTGGGATACTTTCCGCGGTACAGATGGCGCTAGCGGAAAATGGAAGAAGCATAAACGATTATGCGATATTTTCTGGGATAGGGTGTTCAGGAAAAACAACAGATTATATCAACACCTTTGGCATCCATAACCTTCATGGTAGGCCAATACCTCATGCAACAGGCGCCAAGTTGGCTAACCCGAATCTTGAAGTGATAGTCATTGGCGGAGATGGAGATCTGCTGAGTATAGGTTCCGGACACTTTGTAAGCGCAGGAAGAAGAAATGTTGACATAACAGTAATCATAAATGATAATGGGGTATACGGTCTTACAAAAGGTCAGGCATCGCCAACCCTACCACGTGGAACCAAAACGAAAGCGCTACCTCTACCAAACATAAATGACAATCTGAATCCGCTGACAGTATCTCTGGCTGCCGGTTACACATTTGTAGCCAGAGCATATGCCTATGACACAAAACATCTTAAGGAAGTAATTTTAAGGGCAATAAAGCACAAGGGAAGCGCAGTAGTGGACATTTTACAACCGTGCCCAACTTACAATGACATTAATACAAAGGAATATTATGATGCAAGGGTGTACAAGCTAGAAGATAATGCATGGGATCCAGTGGTAAAAGAGCCAGGGGAAGAAAAGGAGAAATTTCTTAGAGCCATGGAAAAGAGTATTGAATGGGGAGAAAGAATACCGATAGGGATATTTTACCAGAATGAGCTTATACCTACCTATGAGGAAAGGCTAGCTGAAAGGATCAAGACATATTTGAAAGCCCCACCGGCAAACCAGCCAATATCTCGTACTGGTATATCAAATGCAGACATCAGGCAGCTTTTACAGGCAAGAAGAGTAGTATAGCTAAACTTTTAAAGCTCAAAGGCCCTACTTTAAATGCTAAAGCCCGGTCGTCTAGGGGCCAAGGATTTCGGGCTCTGGATCGCTCCTAGAGTGAGGGGATACCCGGCGACGGCGGTTCGAATCCGCCCCGGGCTACATTTTTAATCAAGTTCCATGCTGCAGACTAACTCAGGATAGCGGCATGGGAAGCTCACGCGCTTTAGCGCAATGGGATGTCATTTTAATTTTTCAGGAAAGGTTTTAACCAATACAGCTTGTAACTTTATTAAATTGTTAAGCGTTAATGACCTAAAAGCAGGAATAAACGATAAAATGATACTCAATGGCGTTAATATTAATTTTGAAGATGGCAAAGTTTATGCAATAATGGGGCCTAATGGGTCAGGCAAAAGCACATTAAGTTTCACAATAATGGGGAATCCAGTATATAAAATACACAGCGGAAAAATAATGATGAATAATGAAGAGATTACGTACCTTTCTCCAGATCAAAGGGCAAAAAAGGGGATATTTCTGGCCTTTCAAACTCCAGTCGAAGTTCCAGGGGTTCCAAGCTTCTCCTTCATAAAAACTGCATATAACGCCATCACGGGGCAAAATCTAAGCACATACGTTTTTAACAGAATGGTTAAACAAAAATTGTCCGAACTTGGAATCGACGATTTGTTGCTATCCCGCAATCTAAATGAAGGGCTCTCAGGCGGTGAAAGGAAAAAGCTCGAAATAATTCAAATGGCAGTACTGCAGCCCAAGTTCGCAATTCTTGATGAAATAGATTCAGGGCTTGACGTAGATTCATTGGAGCTAATTTCATCGGCCATCAATAAAGTTCACGCTCAAACTGGGAACACAGTTATCATGGTCACCCATTATTCTAGAATCCTAAGATACGTAAAACCTGACGCAGTATATGTCCTAGTCAACGGCAAGGTTGCAGCGTCAGGCGATTCAACGCTGGCTGATAAAATTGATAAAGAAGGGTATGGATGGGTAAAGGATGAAGGCAGCAGCTGAATCAGTAAAATTTCTTGTCAACAGTGCTTACCGTAATCCCGGGAGTTGCCTTTCTCAAAAACAGGCAGATCTGGCAAAAAGGATTGTATTGAAGTTTCGTATGAAGCAATCTTATGATTTAAAGCTGCTCTTCTGTAAAAAGTGCAAGGCATATTCACCGCCTCTGTATAGCAAGACCATCAGGGTCAGAAGGGGCAGGCTAATATTTAGATGTAAAAATTGCGGGTCAGTTTACAGGATACCGTTTAAATGAATAAATATCAATTATGGTTTTTTTGAAACAGTGCAGTTGTTTGATATCAAAAATCTCCAAGGCTTATCTGTACCGTTTGAAATCCCTATCCTCCTGCTCTGCAGAATTTTTTCATTTTTATTTAACCAGCCCCCAGATATATACAGATCGTTTTTATCTGTAAGGTCATGCCCGTTATACCTTGAATCTATATTTAATGCCCTAGTGAAATTTCCAGGGCCACTTGAAATTTTACACTCGTCTTTATTGTGAAATTTTTTCATAAATTCATATCCCAGTATGGGTTCGCCGCTTCTTATTAGGACTGCTCCAGCTTCCTGCTGGGGTGATTTTGCCACAACATTCAGGCAGTAGTGAATGCCATATGATAAGTAAACATAAGCAACGCCAACGGTTTCAAACATTATCTTAGCCCTCCCCCTTTTTCCTCTAAAAGCATGGCTTGCAGGGTCATCTAGGCCCCTGTATGCCTCAACTTCAGTTATTCTAACTACAATAAGGTTTTCGTCGACCACTCTGACCAGAAGCTGTCCCAGTAAATCTCTGGCAACATCCACGGTTTCCCTAAGATAGTAGCTTCTCTCTATGGGTTTAAATTCTGTAAAATCTGATTGGATTTTCAAAGGCTATCTTCCTTGCTAATTCAGTCAATCCACTGTTTTCCAATTTACTCAAAAGTAACGCCGGCCAGGTGGGCTGACTAGGTTCCGTACTTGAATCAGAATTAATTAGTATTCTTTCAATATCAAGCTTTTGGACTAATTTTAAAGCTTCATCAACTGTTAGCTTTCCTGGCTGGATTGATAATCCAAAATAGGTTTTGAGGTTGCTCACCGCTTCATAAATTTCAGAATTTAAATGGTCAACTACCAACAGTTCTTGAGGGAATGACACAGATTTTATGCTGTCAAGTTCCTTTTTTAATATATTTTTTTTATTCGCCTTTGGCGTGTGCATGATGACCGGTTTATCTGCTTGCATGGCCATCCTCAGTTGCCTTTCAAAAACATAAGTTTCTATGTCATCCCCACTCTCAAGCCCAACTTCACCCAGTGCTTTAACTTCGTCCATCTGCAGCCAAGTCTCCACATTGTGCAAGGATTGTTCCAGATCATTTAGTGGAATGCACCTTGGGTGTATGCCAATTGCAGGTAAAACTTTCAGGCCAATTCTCTCCAGCCTAGTCTTTTCCTGATTTACAATCCAATTATAAAGGTCAATCAATGTGAATTGAGAAGTTGGCCTAACAGGTATCCAGCTTGCTTCAACAACCGTTGATAAGCTGGTTTTACGCAATTCATCTAATATTGAAAGGGACGTAAGGTAATGATGTGAATGTGAGTCTATCCATTCCATAAGAATGTAAAAGATTTTTCAGATTTAAACATTATTATAGAATGGGAACCTGAAAATTTGTTATCAAAACTGTCTCATGGAACTGATAAAAATTAATAAAGGGGACAATGACAGATTAATAACGCGCATAAACGGGCATCATTGCAGAGATGGGTATATTCTTGCCCTGACTGTGATGCAATGATCTCCAAGTGCGCGTACAATAATGAAGATCCAACATGTAAATGTTGGAACTGATGCTGGTCACAGAAGGTAAATAGAGTTTAGGTCGGTAGTGCGAATCCGGTTGATCCTGCCGGACCCGACCGGTATCGGGGTGGGGCTAAGCCATGCAAGTCGAGCGTTCTCTAGCTGTGGAGAGCGCGGCGCACGG
>JBMFVR010000015.1:0-15543 GCA_049965895.1 Nitrososphaeria archaeon
GCTTCCAATTGATCTTATAGCTTTTTTCAGACCTTGCCCCGGAAACCTTGGCGTTTGATGGCACTTTTTCCCACATTTTTTCTACCTTTTCCTTATCCTTTGTCATAAGCATACTTCTCCTTTTTTTCATTAAATAACGAATTAATGCTTTTTTTGGATCATATCCTTCAACTTCCACCTTTTCTCCATCTAGATCAATGACAAACTTCCTTTTTGCCATGCTAATTGTTAATATTGATTAAAATATAAGGTCTCCTGTTTTATGCTTCCTTTATGGATGTTTTGTCGATGCCCATTTTTTTGAACAAATCTTCCCCTTCTTCATAACTGAAACTGGGCCTGATATAATAATCGTTCTTTAGCTTACGACCGGTTTTCTTTTCCCACTCTTCGATAGTTACTGAATACTTTTTCTGTATTCTATCCCTATACCACTCAGGTATAACATTAAAGGTGCAGAAAGGAATGATCCTGTCATCTGGGGTAAGGTAGTGAATATCGCAACGCCTCACTCTTTCCTCATCGTGGTTATATTTGTCCTGGAAGTGCATCATGCCCACAAAAAGCGACTTCATTTGCAATTCACCAAGCGCTGAATAATCATGTTTTGCGATAACATTTATCAACATCTGTGTAAGGTTTAATCCGTGTGGCATCCTAGACTTGTTTATATACCTAGATATGTTTGTTATTACTGACAAACCAACCAGATATTTGTTTTCTCCTCCTTCTATTTTTTCCGCTTTTTCATCAAGGAACTTTAATAATCCATCTATATCGACGAATCTCGTTATGGGTACCATTTTCCCCCCATCATTAAAAATGTATGTTGCCGCTCCACACGCAAAATGGGTGGTAAGCTCATACTTTAATTGACCTGTCCAAGCCTCTATAAATCTGGAAAATGGCATTGCCGCAGGAATTGGGAACCAATCTTCTGATTTAACCGTTCCATTTGTTTGTTCCTCTATTTTCCCTATTACATCTGGAATAGTGATTCTGAATTTCTCACGTTCCCTTTTTGGAATGCGACCAACTAACGAAACAGGTTGATAGTTTAAGCCCCTGACAATGTCCATATTAAGGAATGCAAAACGAAGCATTTCCCCTACTTCATGATCATTAATCCCATTAATTACTGTAGGCACCAGAACCAACCCAAGATTGGCATCCCTGCAGTTTTTTAACAAACCGGGTATTTCCCAGTAATTCTTTGGATTTGACTTTGGCGTTACACCGTCAAAGCTCACATAAAGTGTGTTAACACCAGCATCTCTGACAGCTCTTACCAATTCAGGCTTTCTTGAGAGATTTACTCCATCCGTATTTAGCTGTATGTGAGTAAGCCCCTCCTCCTTTATTGCCTTTATAATCTCAATAAGATCCTCCCTCATTGTTGGTTCTCCGCCTGTAAGCTGTACGGCCACTCCGGGAATCGGTTTTTCTGCAAGGAGGTTCCTTACCATCCTCCTGATTTGGTCTATTGTCGGTTCATATATATAGCCAGCCTTTTCAGCATAGAAGAAGCAGTACCAGCAGTTAAGGTCACATCGGTTTGTTAGAACTATGTTGGCGAGAGCAGTATGACTTAAATGATTGGAACATAAGCCACAACTGGCCGGGCAGGTTACATTATCTGAAACTATCTTGGGATTTGATATTCCACGCCCATCGCGCGCATAGCCGGAGAATCTTTCATACATCGAATATGAACCAAAATATACATCCTCAAAATAACCATGCTTGGGGCATGTTTTCCCAATATAAACTCTGCCACCCCTTTCAAATATTGTAGCATCAATTATTCTATTACACTCTGGGCATATGCTTTTGGTCTGCCTCAGAAACCTGTAACCTTCAGATTCTGATTTTTCAAATCTTTCCTCTAATACCATAATAATGCTTAGGAATAAGGGGTCTTTAAAAATATTTTTAACAAATAAACAAAAAAAAGTATATTATTGGCGTTTATGGCCATATTCCACGGGCCATTACTGCATCTGAAACTCTCTTGACTGCCAACGTTAGTGCTGCGGTTCTCATATCTGTATTATATTTTTTCATTGCATCATATACGTCATTAAATGATTTTGTCATCCTTTCCGTAAGCATCCTGTTTACTTCTTCTTCACTCCACCACAATCTCTGCAAATTTTGTACCCATTCAAAGTAACTAACAGTAACCCCTCCACTGTTGGCTAGTATATCAGGTATTACCAGTGATCCCTTTTGATGTAGTATCTCATCAGCTTCTGGCGTGGTTGGGCCGTTTGCTCCTTCACTAATTATCTTGGCCTTTATTTTATCCGCATTTTTTTCAGTAATAACTTCTTCTAAAGCTGCAGGCACCAGTACATCTGTGTCAAGAGTTAAAACTTCTTCGTTTGATATTTTTTGAGCCCCTTTTAATGTAGTAACTGTTCCGCTTTTTTCCTTTTCCTTAAGTACCTCATTGATATTTAGCCCGTTCTTATTGTATATGCCACCCTTGGAATCGCTTACCGCAACTACTTTCATGCCGTACTCCTGTGTCATTAATATGGCAGCATTTGACCCAACGTTACCAAATCCCTGTATAGATACCGTTGCGTCTTTTAACCTTATATTCATCCGTTTAGCTGCTTCAGCCACAGTTATTGCGACGCCACGTGAGGTAGAATTGGATCTGCCAAGACTTCCTCCCGTTTCAATGGGTTTGCCAGTTATGACGCCTGGTTCATAATGCCCATTTAATGCACTGTACACATCCATGATCCAAGCCATGTGCTGTGGTCCGGTGTATACGTCAGGCGCAGGAACATCTTCATACGGTCCAATAAATTTTGATATTGAGTATGCATACCTCCTTGTCAGACGCTCCACTTCGCCAGATGAAAGTGCTTTTGGATCACATATGATGCCCCCCTTTGCTCCACCCAACGGTAAATCAAGTACGGCCGTTTTCCAAGTCATCCACATTGACAGCGCCTTGACTTCTTCTATTGACACATTTGGATGATATCTGATTCCTCCTTTATACGGGCCGCGAGCATTGTTATGCTGTACCCTGTATCCAGTAAAGACCTTGATCTTTCCATTGTCCATCTTAACAGGAACAGCAACATGAATTTCTCTCTGTGGCACCGATAACACTGCTCTTAAATCATCTGACAAATTTATTATGTCTGCCGCCTTTTTGAATTGAGAAAGTGCCATTTCCCACGGGTTTTGTTTTTTTTCACTCAACTTTGGTCAGGCTAGCGTTCGTTATATTACTTATAAATTTTGTTATAAGTCTTTTAAATTATTGCCTTATATAAGTTTCCAAGGAAGGAGCGGAAGGTCTCTCACCCATTTGCCACTTGCATTATAAACTGCGTGCATCACAGAAGCACCTACTGGGATTATTGAAATCTCTCCTACTCCTTTTGCCCCATAAGGCCCAAGTTCCTCTATACTATTCATAAATTCGACATAAATTTCAGGAATGTCTCTAACTGATGGGACAACATAAGTGGTATAGTTATTGCCTAATGGTTTACCATTATTATCATACTTTAAATCTTCTGTCGTGGAAAATCCTAACCCTTGTATTATGCCGCCTTCAACTTGCCCGCTTGCAATTGATGGATTTATTACCCTGCCTATGTCTGCATAAAATTCTACTTGATTAATATGCACTTTGCCGGTTAGTTCATCTAAAAGAGCAGAGCTGAGCATCGCCCCATACATGTAAACTACGTGTGGAACTTCGAGTGTTCCCTCAACCGGAGCTGGATATCTTGGAACTTCAAATGTAGACTCAAATCTGAGCGTCTCGCCCTTTGATTTTAATCCCTTTGCTAAATCATAAATGCTTACAAATTTATCTTTATAGTAAAATTTTCCATCCCTATATTCTAAGTTTTCACTTGTGGTGCCAAAATGTAAACAGGCCGCCATTTTTAATCTGTCAAGTGCTTTATCACATGCCATTAAAAGCGCATTACCGGATGTAAATGTAGACCTTGATGCGCTTGAACTACCTGTATCTGGTGAATATTTTGTATCAGCGTGCCTAACTTCAACCTGATTTAATGGTATGTCCAGTTTCTCTGCAACAAGCTGTGCATTTCCTGTATTGATCCCCTGCCCATAATCTACATTACTAAACATTATCTTTATCTTTCCTTCTGTTGCTATTTCAATTGCTGCCGTTGGGTAATCTGGCATTGTTCCAAAACCCACACCCTTTATTGCTATTGCTATGCCTACACCGCGCCTTAGCCATGGTTTGGAGCCCTGCATCTGATCGTTCCACATTTTGGATTCCTTTGCCCTTAAAAGGGCTTCCCTTAATCCATCACTGTGCCTTACTGTATTTCCAAATGGACCCTCCTCTCCTGTATTGAGAATATTCTTCAACCTTATATCTATGGGATCTAGGTGGAGTTCTGAGGCAAGCTCATTTATCATGCTTTCAATTGCAAAATTACTTTCGGGGGCACCAAATCCCCTGAATGCCGATGAAATGCCGTTATTTGTATATACCAGATTAGCATTTATAACATAATTTGGAATCCTGTAAGGTCCATTTATAGTTTCTATGCTGACATCCAAGATTGTTGGGCCAAAGCTCTGGTATGCACCCGTATCCAAATAAATTTGAGCTTCATTTGAAAGAAGCCTTCCCTCTCTATCAACAGAAGTTCTTAGTTTAATTTCTGATCCTGTCCGGTGATAGCCCGCTATTCCACTTTCCTCTCTGCTTAACCATAGTTTAACTGGCTTTCCCGTTTTATAGGCCAGAAGTGCCAGGTGAATTTGAACCGTAACATCATCTTTACCTCCAAATGCACCACCAGTTGGATAATTAACCGTGCGTATCTTTTCTGGGGGCAAATTTAGAGATCTGGCAATCTGCAGTTTATCCCTATATGGACTCTGTCCACCAGCAAACACGTTTATTATCCCTGATTCATCTACATATGCTACTCCGCCCTCTGGTTCTAAAAACATGTGCTTCTGCAAGGGTGTTTTATATGTTCTTTCAAGAGTCAGATACGCTTCCTGCCTTGCCCTTTCTGTATCCCCCCTCTTAATTATTGTGTGTCTGGCTATATTTCCATTGTCATGAAGCATTACAGCGCCAGTGGCGATTGATTCATCTATACTATGAATTACGGGCAAAGGATTATATTCGATTTTTACCAGAGAAGCTGCTTCATATGATAGTTCTTCTGTATCAGCTGCAACCAGAGCTATCGGCTCACCGTAGTAACGCACCCTGTCATATGCCAGAACTGGCGCATCTGGCACAATTGCACCATATGCATTTAAGCCAGGAATGTCTTTATATGTAAGTATGGCCTTTACGCCGTTGATCTTTTCGGCTTCCCTAGTGTCAATCGAAAGTATCTGCGCATGCGCATATTTGCTTCTTACGACAGAAGCAATAAGCATATTTTCAATTTTCATATCTGTAATAAATTTTAGTGTTCCAGAAACTTTGGCCTCTGAATCTATCCTTGGAACGGATCTCGTGATTGATTTATATTTTTGTTCCAGTTCCTCTTCCATTGTTAATTCTCACCACCAACACGGAGGACCGTTATGGACCCATCATCGACCTTTAATCTAAAGCCAAAATTTGCTATTGTGCGATATTTTACCGTTTTAAAGCAAACTTGTTCCTTAATTCCTATTGCATCAATTATACCTCTACTCAAAATTTTTTGTATAATCTTTTCATTCAACTGATATGCGCTTCTCAATTTAGTATTCACCTGATAATTTATCGCCTACCTTTTTTGCCGTGCCAACTAATACTTCATATAAGCCTTCATAAACAAGTCCATACGCTGCTCTCCTTCTATATTCTGCGCTTCCTCTTATATCAGAAATGGGAGATATTTCTTCCGATACGGTTCTAGCTACCTCATCTATTACTTTTAAATCTAGCTGCTTGCCTGTTGCAAGCATTTCGGCTTTTATGGCGCGAATTACCGTTGGGGCCACTGCTCCCAATGCTAACTTTATGGAATTGACATTCTTTTCTTGATCCAATTCCGCAATGCATGCAACATTTACTATGGAAATAGCGTTAGCTTCTCTTAGCCCAAGCTTTTTAAAAAAATAATTTGATCCAGCCTTTACTTTTTCAACTGTTATTTCAGTTATAAGTTCATCTGACGCCCTTTTCGTTTTTCTGGGACCCAGAAAGAACTCGTTTACAGGAATAACCCTTTCAGATTCCGTATTCTGTAACTTCACATTCGCGTTAAGAACGTAAAGGGGCGGAATGCTGTCGCCAGCTGGACTTGCATTGCCTAAATTTCCAGCAATTGTTCCCAAATTTTGTATTTGAGTGGCGCCAATGGTTTTACTTGCATCAGAAATTATAGGTACATGCTGATTAATTAGAGCAGAATTTTCAAGCTCTTTATATGTAGTCAATGCCCCGATTCTTATTTCGTTACCATCTTCCCTAATATATTTTAACTCATCAAGATAAGATAAATTGAGCAGTTCTCTTTCCTTCACTAAACCGTCCTTAATTTGGACCATTACATCGGTTCCTCCGGCAATGAGTCTCACCTCTGATGATTTCTCCTTTAAAATACCAAGCGCCTCATTAAGGGTCTTAGGCGAATATACACTGTACTGCGAATAATTCATCCCTGCTCACCTCCAACTTTTTTTATCGCGTTTACAATGCGAGGATATGCTCCACACCTGCATATGTTTCCACTTATTGCATCAAGTATTTCATTTTCATTAGGATTAGGTTTTTCAATGAGCAGTCCTTTGGCAGACATAATGAAGCCGGGCGTACAGTATCCACACTGGCTTGCCCCCTCTTCTATAAACGCTTGTTGCAGGGGATCCATCTGCCCGTCTTTTATCAATCCCTCTGCAGTAACTATTTGGTGTCCTTCCACCTGAGAAATCATTATCAAACATGATGTGACCGCCTTTCCATCCATCAGGACGGTGCATGCGCCACACTCACCGGCTTCGCAGCCCGGCTTTACACTTGTTATGTTCAAATCTTCTCTTAATGTTCTCAAAAGGCTTTTAGCTGCAGGTGCCTTCACGGTAACTTGTTTTCCGTTTAAAGTAAAGGTAACAGAAACATCCATACCCAGCAGTATAATATTAGGTGTTAAAAATTTTTGCATAATAATTTGATTTAGACGTCTTAACGCTGCAAAAATATATGCGTCAGCCGTTAAAATTTAAATCGTCTTTATAGTCTACGTCGTGTACCACTATTGGCGTGCCCACTTCTATTTTATAAGCTTCCCCCCCATACTTTTGTACTATTTCTTTTAAACCTCTTTTTTCTTCATTAATAGATAATAGCTCTTCTTTTAACTTAACGTCGAACAGTATGGGATGACCGCCCCTGCCGTTGTATGTGGGAATTACTATGCTAGCACCTGTATTTTTGTGAACGTCAATAACGCGCTCTATTATATATGACTTGATAAATGCCATATCACCTGGTAATATTAAAATTCCTCTAAATGCGTTTGAAACCTTTACGCCTGCGATAACTGACTGGCTCATTCCTACTTTATAATTATTATTATAAACATAATTTACCTTTGTTCCCTTTAATGCTTCTTTTATTTTATCAGACTCATGCCCAATTACTACTATCACGTTAACGTTGGTTGATTGGGCCTCTGTCACGACTCTTTTAATGATAGGAATGCCATCTATTTTATAAATCAGCTTGTTTTCTCCAAATCTGGTAGATTCACCAGCTGCCAATATTATTAAATCGTAATCCATATACTATTTAATAGTTTCAAACGGCTAAATTTAAATTTGACCCTTTTTTAGAGGAATTAAATTGAATGTTGGTATATTGGGCATAGGAAATCTTGGTAGTTCCATTATAGGTGGTTTAGTTCAATCTAAATTAGAAGGCATGAAGCTCTATGCATACGATAAGAATAAAACAAATTTAATAAAATTCAAAAATAATCGTGTTTATATTGCAGAATCCGAAGAAGAACTCTTTAATGCCTCAGACGTTCTTATTCTAGCTGTTAAACCAACACAGATTAAGGGAGTGTTAAATAAATTACCTGTTTCTTTTTCAGGTAAAACGCTAATATCGGCTGCGGCTGGCATTTCGACTGATTTTATAAGGGAGAATTTGCATCCAATAAATGTCAAAATATTTCGTATTATGACAAATTTGGGTTGCGAATTTAATGTGGCTCCTGTTTTAGTTGCCGGCGATCTGCCGCTGGACAGCGGCGCAGAAGATGCTTTGACAGCACTAGGGAAAATTTATCAGGTAAATGAACAACTACTTGATTCCATTACCACAATTGTAGGCAGCGGTCCAGCGCTTATTTCCTATTTCCTTGATTCATTAGTTCAATATTGTAAAATAGTTGGTTTAGAAGGAGATAGTTCCAGAGAAATAGTAAATATGGTAGCATTATCAACTTCTTACTACCTTAAATATAAAGAAGTGAGTTATGAAGAGCTAATAGAGAAAGTTACAACGCCAGGCGGAATTACTTTAAAGGTTATACATAATATGGATAAAATGTCAGTTAAAGGCAGGATTGTTGATTCGTTGATACGGGCTGGGTCTTTAAAATCTCACTAAAATTTTGATAACCAAAAATTACATTAGTTTTTGCTTTTTTGGCTGACCTTTGTTTTATAAAAAAATTGATACGCATTTCGTCTCAAGTTATACAAAATTTAAATTTTATATTAGCATGATCTACCAGTGAACTTAAATTAATTTTATAACAAAGGCCGGAATAAAACAGGAAGCTTATTAATAGGAAAGTTGATGTTTTTGTGGCTTGATCAGCAAGGAGAGTTAATGAATTATGGGAAGAACAGGGGATAATCCTCTTTGTCATGCTGATAATGCTGCCAAAGTCATCTTACAGACAGAAGTCTTAACAAAGCTGTAAAAGGAATATGCGAAACACATATACCGCCATACATGCAGAAGACAAAAGGAACTGAATATATTCTTGGGTGTAAAATATGACACGTCTGTAGATATAGTAATTGACTCAACTGGAATAAAGACTTTCAAGAGAAGAGTAAGGCAGGAGTGGGCTGTCAGGTGATGGATGGGTAAAGCTGCACATAACCAACTGCCTGATAACGATCGTTCAGGTAACAGATGAATCTAGGGAGAAAGGAATTTGGCGGGGTTACATAAAGGATATGATAGAAATATTGGCAGGGTCTTCAGTGATTCAGCCTACGATTCAATGGCTATCTTCACTTACGCTGCAGGTGCTGAGCCTGTTATCAAGCCGAAAATGAACCCCGTGGGCCAATCCGAGGGATCCTATGTAAGAGCAGTAACGGATTTTCTATCGGATGTATGGAAGAATAAACACAGGTATGGACAGAGGTGGTATGTCAAAACGGTATTTTCCTCATTGAAGAGGATTGTAGGAGAATACTTCACATATGTCCTTAATGTTGCTATAATCAACGAAATGATGGCTAAGGTATATGTTTACAACACAAGGAAGGCTCGCAGGAGTGGTTCAGGCATGTATGTTATAAAAATATCAAGAGATTGTTAGAGGGCATTGCCCCACAAAGCAGAGAATAAGATCATAAATTATGCAACAATAGCGCGCTTCGGAAAAGTATATAAATACGCGTTTTTAAAAAATGTAAGCCGGCCACAGTAGCAGGGATCTACCCGGTCCCATCTGAACCCGGAAGTAAAACCTGCTCACGCCGCTGTGTTAGTGAGATGCGCAAGCTCTCGTGAAGCAGCGGTGCCGGCGACCTTTTCCTTTGAAAGTTAGCTCTTTCTCGTGCGTTTTAGAGTTCAACCGTGTTTTTCATTTTATTTATGTTTGCCTTCTAAAAGAATCCGCCTTAACGTTAGTTTTGCCAATCAATAGACCTATGTCCTACTCTGCGCATGGAGGTGATATCAATGATTGCAATCACACTGAGGGAGCTAGGTTTGCACATCCAATTAATAAACAGGAATCGTAAAGTAGACTGTCATTAAGCTGGGGGTTGCGAGCTAGGGGTATCGTAAAACCTAGTAACAATTTATCCTTAGACCTATCAAGTAGATACTTCGTTGCTGCGAGAGTTTTTTCCTAGGTTGACTTATCTGTATAAAACTTTGTATATTTTTACCAATTTATGGTTTTTATTCCCAATAATCTTAACGCGTCTATTAGCCCCTCAGCATATGCCGCCTGCATCAACGCCGTTTCCTCCTCTCCTTTTGCCATGTATTCGGCCGCATCCTTTAAGTACAATTCTGAATTTTCAACCAAATTAACTATATCCTTGCTTACAGTTAAAGCACTTATTGCTTTATTTGTCTTATTTATTATTTGTTCTGTGCGTTGCCTTATCAATGTTTTTACACTATTGCCGCTTAGTTCACCCTTTGCTATCAATTTTAAACTTTCTTCTTCAGTAAAGTGCAGTTCTGCAGGCACAATTATTACAAATGTCCTATGATTGTAATCTATATCGACTAAATCTTTTATCCTTCCCGCTATTATTTCTTGTTCTTCCTTACCTAAATCTCCAGCTATAATTAACCATGTTTTTGGCCCAAATACGTTTTCTTTGTAATTATTTTCAGTTTCGACTAAAAGTTTCAATGCCCCATTTAAAGTCAAATTATTATCATTAGAATATACGATTAATATTGAATGTTTGGCTAATTCTAGCGATCTTTTTACATTTCTGTAAACATACTGCGCCGAAGATATATCACTTATAAGCAATGTCCCTATAAAACCAATTTTATATACATGTAAACCAGTTTCCCCAAATAATGCATTTATAAAACTAGATGCATAAATGGATTTTACAGGAATTGATCTCCTTAGCGCCTCAATTTTTAATGCTTGATGCGTAGTAGCAATAAACGGATCACCATAAATATACACACAAACACCATATTTTTTTGCCTGTTCTATAATTTTGTTTGAATCTTCTAATATTGTTCTGCCTGCTGGCTGCACGCCCAACAGATTTTTTAATTCATTTACTACTTTAGTATCAATATGTGTTGTATAAATATCAAGGTATTTAATTGTGCATTCTTTAGATAAATTTATCCCCTCGCACGGAATTGTTAAAGGCGGATTCAAACCAAGACCTATAAAGTATATCATGTTTTTTAAAAAATCATCATTATTTAAAACTATTTAGTTCGTATGACAACAATTGCACAAAATTTGTATTGCTGAGGAAGCATATTAAGATAATAGATTATATCAACACTAACATTAAAAACGCCTATCAACAGTTGTTAGAAAATCGTAGATAGACATTTCAAATGACCTGCTGTAAGGAGGTCTATAACAAGTATACCACTAAATGCTTGAACATTATGGGCATGAACCTGACCTGCACTTAACGGTGAGATAAGCTGTAACGATGGTCAAAATTGACACCTGTAGGGACAACTACGGCGGGCGCCAGCGGATGCTAGTTAGATCACGCTAGACTAAACCATGTTCTAATGCGCGGACTGCCCAAACCGGCGACATGAAAGTTATAGCTTTACTGTTCGAAGTTCAGTAAATTAAGGCCAAGCCTAAGCTTAATGTCAAATTACCTGTAAGATTTCTGCTCCCTTCTTCTTGCCCCTGGTCCACCAAATTTCTTGGGTTCCTTCTGACGCGGGTCTCCTATTATCAGATGCCTATCATAGTTTAAAATTGCATCCCTTACCTTTTCATCGTCTTTGAAATAATCTATAAATGCCCTAGCCAGAGCAATTGACGCAGCATAAGCCTGGCTTATAACTCCTCCACCCTTGGTGATTATATGCGCATTAATTTTGAATCTTCTATCACCTACAAGCTTAATTGGGACGGTTACTAACGATTCTATTTGTGAAGGCAATGCTTCAACAAGCATTCCATTATATCTTATGATACCTATTCCTGGTTCTATAGACACAAACGCGTTTGCCTTTTTCCTTGACCCAGAATACACCTTAATTGCATCGTTTTTAGTTGGCATCTTCAATACTCCACCCCAGTTCTTTACTTAATTCGACCAGTTTTATATAATCCGTTTCAAACCCCTTAGCCTTTGCTTTTTCCAATTTAATCATCTTTATGTCCTTAAACTCATCTGGAACACCGTGATAAACCTTTAGGTTCTTCAATGCAAATCGCCCCTTAGGTTTATCCCGTGGCAGCATGCCACGCACTACCCTCCTAAATATTCTATCTGGCCTTCTATAATGGGCCGGGGTATGCTTTGGGTTAATCCTACTCTGTATCTCAAGCTTTTTCTTCCATTGCTCAACTGTAGAGCGCTTATTACCAGATATTACTATTTGTTCTGTATTAAAAACATAAACTGATTTGCCTTGAAGCAGCATTTTAGCCACCATACTGGCAAGCCTTCCCATAATTAACCCGCTTCCATCTAAATATACAATCTCATTTGACAATTATTATACCACTCTCATTTTTGTATTTTTTTACAAAATCAGCCAACAAAATGGCTTCTCCTCCTACTTTATTTATTTTTTCCCTCCCTGAAGCTGAAAAGCTCAGGGCACCAATGGTAAGTTTTTTGCTCAGATTACCTGCTCCAAGCACCTTGCCAACAAAAATCACGATTGAACCATTTGGCACCAGCTTTTCTATTTTTGATACATTAATTGCTCTTGGCCTTCCTGATTTGGTTAATTCTTCACTTACCCTTTTCCATAAAGGTCTCTTAGTAGTTTTATAAGCATCATTTAATTCTTTAGCAATTTCTGCATTTATTATCAAAGCGATACCACCTTTTCCTTTAATGCCCCTAAATCCCTCAAAATTAAATCTATCCCCAACATTAATACATCATCAACATCATGCTGGCCTATGCTTTCTACACTTAATATATAAGAGTTGTACTTCTCTTTAATTTCTACCGAAGCCGGATCTACCTTTATGCATTCCATACAAAAAGTGCAGGAATTCTCATCTACCACCGCAAGCTTCCCATTTTTAATGCTAAAAACGCCTCTGGGGCACGAATCCACGATTTCCTTCATTTTTTCTGTTGAATCGTTTAATATGTTAACAACAGGTGAAGGTTTTACTGTTGCTTTTGATGCAGGCGAAAATTTGGAGTGTATTTTACCACTACCCAGTTTAGCATAAGCTTCTATTTTTACCGATTGTCCCTTTGCAAGTTTAAGAAGAGGAATTTCTGTAGATGTAGGGTAGACCTCCTTATCCTCTGAAACAAGCTCTCCCGAATAAACAGTTCTAGTTCCTTCTTCAGCCTTTGCATCTAGAACCATCATTAGCTGCGCGTTTCCCTGGTCAAGGTATTTTTTCGGTGTTTTTAAAGGAACAAGCCCTAAACGATGCGCGATGATTTCATCATATATAAGCGATGAGTTTTCTACAATTACAACATCCTCTATTGCCAGTGTTGGTACCTCTGACATTATATACCTCCTTATGGAGTTAGGATAATTTAAATCGTAACCATCAACTCTTAAAGAAACACTGTCCTTCTGCGAGTTCAGAACTTCTACTGTCATTTTACGTTCTTCTTCCTCTTCTACCACCGGGCGGCCTAGTTGAATCGTGCGGAATAGGGGTGACGTCTTCTATTCTTCCTATCCTAAAGCCTGCCCTCACAATGGCTCTTATGGCCGCTTGCGCACCAGGACCTGGAGTTTTTGCACCAGTACCTCCTTCCCCACGAACATAAATATGAAGCGCGTTAATTCCTTTTTCTCTTGCAGCGGCAGCTGCTGCAGTAGCTGCCTTCATCGCTGCGTACGGTGAACCTTCCAGCCTGTCAGCCTTCACATGCATTCCACCGCTACTGAATGCTATGGTTTCAGCGCCTGAGAGGTCTGTTATATGCACTATTGTGTTGTTAAAACTGCTATAAATATGTGCGATACCCCATCTGTCTTCTTCCTGTTTTGCTTCTGGTTGAACTTCCTGCACATTGTCCTTTTCTTCGCTCAATTTTCATTCACCTTTATCAATCCTTCCTCCTTTATATTTACAAGGTATCCTGGCTTATTTACTATAGAATCCCCTATTACCACTTTTTTATGAGACACTATTTGTCTTGCCTGATGAACGGTTTTAGCCAAGCCCTTACGCCATAGCATGGTCTGCAGCCTTCTTTCAAGAAGATCTTCAACGGTTAAATTTAAAATATAATCCAAATTTAATTGCTCCTCCTTTAAGAGTCCAAGATCATGCAGTCTGTTTATGAGTTTTTTCTCCTGTTGTTCCCTCACTTCAGCTGTCGCTCCGAGGAGCATTCTGGCCTGCCTTCTTATATTTGATATGATTGTAGAAGCTTTCCATAACTCCCTTTTATTTTTAAGACCATATGTTCCAATTAACTGCAGTTCATTATCAAGCCTTACTTTATCCCAAGGATTTCTTGGGGTTGTGTATGATTTCTTCGGTTTTTTAGGATCTCCCATTTTTACTTGCCACCCTGCTCACTTTTTGCTTCTGTTTGAGCTGCAGCAGCCTGCTGTATAAGGGCTTTCTTTCTAACTCCTACCGTCATTCCCTTGCGGCCCGTTGTCCTAGTCCTTTGTCCTCTTACCTTAAGCCCCAATGTGTGCCTCATGCCTTTCCAGCTATTCATTGTCTTTTCCCTTTCTATGTCTTCTTTAATTTTAAATGATAGATCACTCTCCAGCAAATGTAAATCTTCTCCTGTTTCAATATCTTTACGCCTATTTAATAACCACACAGGCACATTTAGAGCCTTGGGGTTTGATATCGCCCTTTCCAAGGACTGCAGTTGGCTCTCATTTAGCTTGCCCAACCTAATGGATGGATCTAATCTGAGCGCCCTGATTACAGCTATGGCCGTGCTGAAATTTATACCTCTTATATCTCTAAGGGCAGCAATCAGCGGTTTATTTCCGTTGATATCTCTGCCCGAAATTCTAATAATAGCTCTAATTTGCGTGGACATTACGCATCGGTAAAAAGATTTCATATTTATAAATATGACTGTATCTTAATGAATAACATGGTAAAAAGATATGAACTGGCAATTAAGGGCGCTGGGCCTGCAGGGTTACTGGCAGCTAGGGAAGCCGCTAATAGAGGTAAAAGTGTAATAGTGTTTGAAGAACACAGAGAAATTGGTGTACCTGAAAAGTGCGGTGGGCTTGTATCGCTTAGCGGGTTAATTAAAATGAAGGTTTTGCCGATCCAAAAAATAATCAATGAAAGGATAAATTTTGGGCAGATATTATTCCCAGAAGGTGAAAGGTTTGAGTTTGATCTTTCAGGATCAAACCTAATAGTTCTGAATCGTGAAGAATTAGATAAAAGGTTGGCATCGGAAGCTGTAAAAGCTGGTTCTGAAATAAAAATAGGTGCCCGCGTTGAAGATTATAACGAGTTAGATAATAAGGTAATTTTGAAAACCCCCTATGAAGAGTATGAAAGTGATTTATTGATAGACTCGAGTGGAGTGGCTGGATACAGCAATAAAAGGGGCCTTCTTCCTGCAACACAGTTCATTTATGCCGTAAAAGAAGGGTATTATGATGGAATCGCTGTCTTTATAGACAAGGAGTTGTTGCCC
>JBMFVR010000016.1:0-15315 GCA_049965895.1 Nitrososphaeria archaeon
ATCCAGCGTATCTTGTCGTCTGTAAGCTTCATTGTATGTTTGTGGCTGCCATGCGTTAATAATTTAAAGAAAAGAGAAAGAAATAAATTCCAAAAACATTAATAAATTATATAAAATAAACTCCATGCATGTCAGCAAAGCCAGCATTATCTGATGAACAAAAAATAGCTCAGGCAATACAGCAGTTAACTCCCTTATTAAATAATAAGGGAATACCAAGAAATTTAAGATTGTTACTTAAAAGCACACTGGACCAGCTTCAGAGCAAAGGTACCAGTCCAGCAATAAAGGCCGCAAATACAGTAAGCACTCTTGAGGAAATATCTCAGGATCCAAATATACCATCCCACATCAGAGTTTTAATCTGGAACATAATGTCGCTCTTAGAGACTATAAGGGAATGAATCTACATTACTGACAATGGTTGAGTCTCAACACTTGAGAGAATAGATTGACTGTAATGAATTATTTTTACAAAATAATGCATAAAAAAGCATTAATTTCAATAAGCTATCAGCATATTTGAATTTGCAGCATGTAATACTGACATTTAGCATGTGATTATAAGCAAAATAATGTGTATAGTGATTGTCCATTAAGCATTTTATAAAAAAATTAAATGCATGTGATGATAATTTTAGATGAATTTACGCTTAAAATTACTACATCTTTAGATCAATTTAAAAGCTATCAATGATTTAGCTATGAATGGATTTGAGCAAAGCCAATCTGATAATCAATCCGCCTATAAACCCCAACATAAAAAAAGATCCAGAGCTGTTTCCAACCCTTGAAGCTAGTCTTATAGAATCCTCTAAATCATCAGTTCCAGTGCATGCCCTTATTACACGTGATGCTTCCCATCCGAATTCACCAGATATAGCACACTGTAAATAACCTTGGCTGATCCAGTTGGTTTTTTTTAGGTTGTTTTTAATTTTTTCTCCTAGCATATAAAAATGGTCAGAACCCTTGAGCGAAGCAAGCATACCAACAAGCGCATCATCGCCTGAAGGTGTCAAGCCGGTGCCCAGTCCTATCAATTCTTTTGCCCCTTTGAAGCCAGCACCAATTATAGCGTTTATGATAACCTCTCTTAACCTGCTAATTACTTGTCCATCCAAATTATGAAAATATACATTCCCACTTGTAAGAGCATCAATATAATCTGGTTGCACACTGTACCTTTTTGCCCACTGCGTTACTTCATTATAAGTTTCTTCTCTTATATTATTTAATGACATGCTAGATGTGGACCAGATCTCTGCACCTTTAAGATCCAATTCGTAATTTTTACCGAGCCTTAATATATTGTCATTCCTAAGCACCGGATCTCCATTTCTTAGTTCTGGAAGGAAATTAAGGCGTACACCTAATGGTTGAGGTCCCTTTAACGGTCCAAGGATCCAAAGTGGGCCATCGCCTAACACGTTTATAGCGCCTTCAAAAACCTGTATAACGTGTCCGGCATACATTTTACCGATACATGATGAAACATAATCTACATGTGGTACAGTCATGGCCCATTTACAGCGCGCATCAAGGATCTTGCAGCAGTCTGAGGGTCAGGGCTCTTTGTAATAGATGCACCAACTACAAATATATTTATGTTTAATTCCCGCAGAGCCATTATCCTTTCTACATTTAGACCACCGGCTACGGAAATAATTGCTTTTCCAGTTATATGTTTTATTTCATTCTTTAGAATTTCACCCCCTATTTTATGCTTTATCTGTTGGTCTATGCCTATATGAAAAGAAACTATATCAGCTCCAATTTTTATGAGTTCTGATGCCCTTACAGCAGGATTTTTAACATTTATCATATCTGTCTCAAGCAGTATCCCCCTATCTTTAGCTGCTTTTTTAGCTGATTCAATTGTGCTGTTATCAGAGCATCCAAGCACAGTTACAATATCAGCTCCTGCATCTGCAGCCATATTGACTTCAAGCTCACCTACATCAGCCGTCTTTAGATCAGCCAGTATTAGCCCACCATTTACTTGGCTCTTAAGCTCTCTTACAGCTTTCATACCGTGCATCTTGATAAGAGGTGTACCGGCTTCAATGATGGTTGCCCCCTCTTTACAGGCAATTTTTGCAATATCCAATGCCAGGTCCAGGTCAAGCATGTCCAGAGCTACCTGAAGGTGCCTGCCTTTCATTAAAAGGTTCTTTTGCATGGCTAATGGTACTGCTTGCTTAATTAAAAGTATCGCGCTGCGCACAATTGATTATCACTAGTAAAAGAAAGCACAAACTTTTAAGGCTACTATTGTAAATATGATCTCAAAATGGAACTTTCTGATGAGGCGAAGGTGGAAGCCGTTCTTTTCACTGCTGGGAGACCTCTTTCATTGGAGGAAATATCAAAGCTAACAGGAGTAGGCAAAAAGAGAACAGAAGAAGCGGTAAAGAAGGTTGAAAACAACCTGAAGGAAAGGTCATACGCTTTAGAACTTGATGTAATTAACAACATGTATATAATAAGGTTAAAACCAGAAATTGTTGATGTGGCAAGGAAGGCATCATTGAAGCCGTTTCTTTCAAGATCAATAATGAAAACGCTTACAGTTGTTGCATTTTACCAACCAGTTTCCTCTGTGGACATGGTTCAAAGGAGGGGCAGCATAGTATATTCGCACCTGAAGCTTCTGGAAAAGCTGGGGTTCATTTCATATAAAAGGGATGGAAGAAAAAAGATATATGAAACTACTCCATACTTTTACAGGTTCTTCGGAATGCCTGAAGATCAGCAGGTCCTCAAGGAAAGGCTCAGCTCATACCTTTAGATTTTTTGCTTAGTGCATGAAATTTTTTGGAAATGTTCGACTTTGATGCGCCACATTTATTAAAATGCAGATATACAAAATGTGCATGGTGCTTGTAAAGGTAAGCCGAATTACCGGTATAACTGATCCAGTAACAGGTAACGCTGGAAGGCAGATAGAATTTACGGAATATTCATCCCCACCGGTTCCAGGGGATGATATGACAAGGACAATGATGTATCAGCTTCAGTCGATGCTACCGGTTCAGCTGATAAAGGATATGTGGACGCCCAAAATGGTCCTTTTTTTAAAGGAAAATGAATATATGCAGCTTGGGTACCCCTTTGAAGTCAACGATATATATGAGGTAACATTTGAAAAGGGGACCATTTCCTTTAAAAGAGCAACAGCCGACAGATGAATTCCATATATGACTTTATAACTAGGGAGCTTTGCCCAAGGGGGTGTTTTATTGAAATATATGGAGAAGGTGGATCAGACCAGATTTTAATGAGCATCGCAAAGGATGCAATAATTTCAGGCATCATTTCCCTTTACATTGACAGTAATGGGCGATTTAGACCAGAAAGGATCATGCAGATGGCAGATACCAGTGACCTGTCAATACTAACCAATCTTGATGTGTTTTCAGCAAAAGACTCAGCTGGTCTGGTTGGCAGGATGTACAAAATACTTGAATTAAACAAATACAGGCTGATAATGTGGGACGGTCTGGCCTATCCATTCTATGAAATTTCCAGTAGCCATAAGCTAGGTTTGATGAGCAGAATGCTTTCAATCTATGCTCTTAGTGGGAACTTCGTTATTGCAACTGATCCTCTGGTTGGGATCACGGGATTGCCAGCAGGGCACGTTTATACCGATCCCTATGTTCATTTAAGGGCAGTCCTAAAGAGAATTGGAGAAAGGATGTTCATAGAGGGAATTGGGTTCAAAAAAGAATATAAGATAACTCCAAGAGGAGCATACTTAATGTGATAACTCCCTATAATGTAAGGCAGTAAATGGGTACAACCGATCTACAAAAAATTCTTAAATAATCGTCCATTATATACTGGATATGGTCTTCTCAGCAAGGATACTGAAAAACGAATACCGTGATTCTGTTTTTCTGATGCGCATAAACGATCAGGTAGAAAGGATGCGAGGGGTAAAGAGGGCTGCCGTAATGATGGGCACAGATGCCAACAAGGACCTGATGAAGGAGGCAGGATTATATATAGATCAGGTGAAAGAGGCAGGACCAAACGATCTTGTTATTGTGCTCGAAGCTGAAGACACGGGCTCAGCCGAGGAAGCGCTCAGCAGGGCTCAGGAGCTGGCGTTCAAGGTAGAAAAGGAAACGAGAGGAGAAGAAGAGCCCTACAGGTCTTTAAGGAGCGCGGTGACGTTTGAACCTGACATCGATCTGGTGCTCATTTCAACTCCAGGGGAGTATGCGTACAGGGAAGCCATGAGGTCAATTTTACTTGGCAGACACACAATGGTTTTCAGCAGCAACGTTCCAATAGAAAAGGAAATAAAGCTAAAGGAACTTGCAGAAAAGAAGAACTTGCTTGTAATGGGTCCTGATGCAGGAACAGCTATAGTCGGTGGGGTTGGCCTTGGATTTTTCAATGTTGTAAGTAACGGACCAGTGGGGATAGTGGGAGCTGCTGGCACTGGGATACAGGAGGTATCTTCGGTGCTTGGGCTTTCAGGGATTGGCATATCTGCGGCAATAGGCACTGGTTCTAATGACATATCAGAAAGCATTGGAGGAAAGACAATGCTCATGGGCCTAAAGATGCTTGACGCTCATGCAGGAACAAGGACTATAACCATAATTTCTAAGCCTCCAAGTAAAACGGTCGCTGAAAAGGTGGTTAAAATGGCACACGAAAGCAGCAAACCGGTTATAATAAATTTTATCGGAAACGAGGATTACAAGCAATCAGGAAATGTGGATTTTGCTTTTACCTTGGAGGAAGCCGCTTCCAAGAGCTATTTTAAGGCCACTGGTAGGGAAATGAAGCTTATGGATTGGGTGAGTCCAGAAAAGGTAAAGGAGGCTTCAGATTCTCTTGGGCCAGATCAGATATATGTCAGGGGTTTATTTTCGGGCGGAACGATAAATTATGAATCTCAGGCAATATTCAGGAAGGCGGGCAGGATTGCATGGTCAAATTCAGCTCTGGATAAATCTAGGAAGATTGGTGGTTTTGATTCTTCCAGAGAAGATACATTTGTTGATATGGGCGCCGAAGAATTTGTAAGAGGTGTTCCGCACCCAATGATTGATTTCAGATTTAGAAAGGAGAGGATTTTAAAGGAAGCGCATGACCCATCTGTTGGTGTGATATTGCTGGATATAATATTGGGATACGGATCAAATATGGATCCCGCATCAGAGATATCAGAAGCAGTGAGCAAGGCAAGGTCAATTAATAAAAGTATAGTGTTTGTTTCGTCAATAGTTGGAACTGAAGGCGACCCACAGAACATTAGCAAGCAAGTGAAAACGCTTATGGATTTCGGGGTTCTGGTTACACCAACAAGTGCAAGGGCAGCAGATATGGCCATAAAAATTGTTGAAAGGAGGTGGAAAGCATGAATTCCAGCATAATTGACAAAAAGATCAAAGTGGCCAGTGTAGGGCTTGACAGCTTCTTTAATGACCTTAAGAATGAAGGGGCCAATGCTGTTAAGGTTGACTGGAAACCACCAGCAGGAGGTTCACCTGCAGCCCTAAAGGTGCTGGAAGACCTAGAATGTGAAGAAGTGGATCAAGCCAATGAAAAGGCCATAAAGGCTGTCCTGAGCGCTGAGCCAAGGCTTGTGGGATTGGCAGTGGCCAAGGATGTAATACCTGAATTAAAAGGAATGGCACTGTCACATGCTGGGCCACCAATTAGCTGGGAAAGGATGTCAGGGCCTTTAAAAGGTGCGGTAATAGGGGCGGCAATTTACGAAGGATGGATAAAAAAAGAATCAGAAATTGATGAGCTGATAAAGGGGGAGCAGATAAAGTTTATGACTGATCATGACGTTTCAGCAGTCGGACCAATGGCTGGGGTCATATCTCCAAACATGCCGGTTTACATTGTGCAGAACGGTGCTGCAGGAAACAGGGCGTACACAAATTTTAACGAGGGAGTTGGAAAGGTCCTAAGGTATGGGGCGTATGGAAAGGAGGTTATAGATCGTCTCAACTGGATGAAGGATACGCTTTACCCGATGTTTAAGGAAGCCATTTCCAGAAGTGGTCCGCTGAGCCTGAAGCCAATAATGTCACAGTCGCTGCAGATGGGCGATGAGCTGCATACAAGGAATGTGGCCAGTACGCTGCTCTTTATTAAGGAAATGGCGCCATATATGGCAGGCGGTGGTTTCACTCCAAGTCAGATATCCCAAGCCATTTCATTTATAGGGGGTAACAATCTGTTCTTCCTTAATCTTGCAATGGCCGCGGGTAAGGTAACCATGGATGCTGCTTCAGGAATAAGCAAGAGCACTCTTGTTACGGTGCTTGCAAGAAACGGAACAGATTTTGGAATAAAGGTGAGCGGTCTGGGCATGGAATGGTTTACAGCTCCTGCGCCTGTGCCCAAAACACTTTTCTTTCCTGGATTTAAGGAGGTTGACGCTAATCCTGACATAGGGGACAGTGCAATAATGGAAACAAATGGGTTTGGTGCATTTTCATCAGCAGCTTCTCCTGCAGTTACACAGGTTGTTGGTTCTTCTGTTTCAGAAGCCATCAGGGTTACAAGGAGGATGTACGAAATAACAATGACAAGAGATAAGAGTTTTCCAATACCCATATTGAACTTTGAAGGCATACCCCGGGGAATAGATCTAAGGCTCGTCATTGAAACCAGCATCGCTCCAACAATCAATACAGGTGTAGCACACAGGTTGCCAGGTATGGGCACGGTTGGTTTCGGAATAGTTGATGCGCCCTTGGGTGCATTTGATAGGGCAATTCAAAGGTTTGGACAAATTATATGAATTATAAAATGGCCATACTTGTTCGCACTGACCTTAAAATGGGAAGGGGGAAAATGGTGGCACAGGGAGCGCATGCTGCTGTTGGTGCTGTGCTTGAAGCAATTAAAAGGAGACCAGAATGGTTAGATCAGTGGGAAACTGCTGGCGCGGCAAAGATAGCTCTAAGGGTAGAATCTCTTGAAGAATTAATGCAGATGGTGCAGAGGTCCAGAAGTCTTGGAATTACCTCATTTATAGTCACTGATATGGGGCTAACTCAGGTTGAACCGGGAACTGTAACAGCAGCCGCAATAGGACCTGCCCCAGAAAATTTAGTTGATCAGGTGACTGGAAAGTTAAGGCTGCTATGATACCCGGGTCTTCTTCCAAACTTCTAAATCCGTACCTAGTTAATGGTAAGATCAAGCTTGTGCCTGAAGATTTTGTCGTAGCTGAAGTTATAAAGAAAGGGATTGACTTCAGGGAAGGCAAACACCTTTTGGGCGTAGTTGAAAAGAAGGGCATAGATCACAGCCTTGTGGCCAAACTTCTTGGGAGTTCAGCAAATTATTTGGGAATTAAGGACAAGGAGGCCCTAGCCTATTTTTTTGTTTCATTTAAGAGGGTTAAGGTTAACGACTTAAATGCTGATGGGGTTAAACTGAGAATTGTCGGAAAGACCAGAAAATTGCTTGGTAGAAGAATGCTCCTGGGCAATGCCTTTAAGATAAGCATTAAGGAATGTGATTGTCAGTTAAGGGCACTAGAATTCTGGAAGAGATTAATGAAGGAATGGAAGGTCCCCAACTATTATGGTCCACAGAGGTTTGCTTTTAACAATCTTAAAATAGGCGAGGCAATCGTAAGAAGAAACTTTATAGAAGCTGATGAACTCATTGCAGCAGACGGTCACGGTGGATTAAAAAGGGCTCCTCTCTGGCTCAAAAGGCTTTACGTTCAGGCCTATCAGTCATATCTATTTAACAGGGAGATGGCAAAGGTAATAGAAGGGGAAGTAACTGGCAAACCTAGGCAAATAGAAATAAGGGATCCGCCTGTATTTGAAGGGCATTCGGATGCTGGCTACCTGGCGGGTTATGGTTTCAGGGACTTTGGCGATGTTTATTCAAGGGCACTCGTAGAAGTTGCAAGAGAGGAGGGAATAAAATTCAGGTATTTTTACATAGATGAGATGCCGGAACTTAGCCAGGAGGGTGGCATAAGGCCGGCTGGGCTGCCGGCTTCAATGATCAGTTATACCGTCAACGGAAATGATAGCGCAACTGTAAGGTTCGTTCTGTACAGGGGGAGCTATGCAACTGTAGCGCTCAGAGAACTGCTGCACGAAGCATAATGATTTTTACAATTATGAGCAGGCTCCTAGGGAGGAAGTAAGAATTAAAACAATACTGAAAAGTTTAATATTAACCTTTGCAAGGGAACAAGTATGAAGTTTCCATGGTCTAATAGCAGACAACAGCTCGCCCTTGAATCTGAGCTTGAAGATGCAAAGAAAAGATTGAAATCTCTTAAGTTTGAAAGGGACCTGCTGTCTCAGATGATACTGAGGGTATATGAATCAAAGGATATAGAAGACGAAGATAAAAAGTACCTGCTCAGTAAATATAAATCTTCGCTGAAGGAACTTGAATCACAAATAAACACATACTCAGCCATGGTTGAGGTGAGGGAACTTGAAAATGCTAGGGAGGAATTGGTTAACCTATTTAACAGCAAGATATCTCAGATAGACAAGAGAATAGAGGAACTCAGGAAAACAGTTGGTGGATTATCTGCAATAGGTGGAGTGAAGAGCGAAGAACAACAAATAAGGGAGAAGAAAGAAGAAAGGAGAGAAAAACCTAGAGAGGAAAAACCAAAGGATGAAAAGGAAGATGACAAGCTGGAAGAACTTTACAAGGAAGTGAACACCGTTCTGGAAAAGCTTGAGCAGATAGACGTTCAGTAAACAATTTAGATGCAATTTTTGGTCAACTAATAATATTTTAAAGAAGGCAGACATATACCATGGCATGTCAAAGGTAAAAATTGCGTTAATTGGGATAGGCAATGCAGGTGGTTATTTGTCAAATGGAATTTATGGATCAAATATTAATTTATGGCATGAAAGGGTAGGTGGCTTGACCAGGAAAGATATTGAAATTGTGGGGGCATTTGATATAGATTCAAAAAAGGTTGGAAAGACTGTTAGGGAGATCGCAGGCGTTGGACCAGAAATCGAAGTCATGCCATCAATTTCGTACAAGGACGAAATTGGAAGGGAAATTGCTGATAGAATCGTAATAAACAACACTGAATCGGATGAGTTTGAAAAGCAGATCAAAAGATTGTCTCCAGACATAGTTTTAAACCTGATAAGCTCAGGGCAGGACAGGGCATCACTTGAAATAGCAAAAATATCATCTAGAAACGGGTGTTCGGTCATAAATGCTACACCCACGTCAATGATAAGCGAATCAAGTTTGGTTTCAGGTTTTAAAAAGTCAAGGGGCATCATAGCCGGTGATGACCTTCAGAGCCAGATAGGTGGAACATGGCTTCATAGGGTTATGCTGATGGCCTTTAGGAAATGGGGCACAAGCGTTACAAGATCCTACCAGCTGGATGTTGGTGGGTCACTTGAAACGCTAAACACTTTGGATGAAAGGATAAGAGAAAAAAAGAAAGAGGTGAAGGGAGAAGCTGTAGCAAGCGAGGATAAGCATTCAACTGTGGTGGCAGGAACAACGGATTATATCCCGTTTCTGGAAGATTGGAGAATAAGTCACTTTTACATGGAAATAAACGGTCCATTAAATGAAAAATTCACAATCGATGCTGAGTACAAGACCAGGGACGGTCCAAATGCCCTTAATGTGATTCTTGACGTAGTGCGAGCGGTGACTTACGAAAAATCTGGGGGTAATTATGGAACAATCCAAGAAATAAATGCATATGGCTTTAAGAGTCATGAAAAGGATAACGACATTTTTTCTTCACTTGAAACATTTGAAAGGAAATACATTAAGTGAAAATATCTCATAAGCGCAAAGTTTTTATTCTCATGCTTCATAATTCAATGTTGAGGCGAAAAATAGATGTCAACTCAATATAATAAGGGCCAAACATGGGGAGCATTAAAGAAGGCGTGGAAGGCGTACAAGATAGCCAAGGTTCAGAACGACAAGGCAAAGATGCTTGAATACGCTAAGAGGATAAGGACGCTTCAGGAAGAACTCGGGCTACCAAAGGCGAAGTTCGAAGAACTTAACCTTCTATAAATACAGAATTTATATATTTTTTTTGATCCCGTAGCTCAGCATGGATAGAGCGCTGGCCCTCTAAGCCGGAGGTCGCGGGTTCAAATCCCGCCGGGATCGTTTTTATGGTTAACATTTTTTCATGGAAAACTCTTTTATTTTTGTGTTCACTTGGACTATCAATGAAAATTAATGGCACTGCTGTGATGATAACCGGATCAGCAGCAAGGCTGGGCATGCACATGGCCAGGCACATGGCGGTAAGAGGATCAAGCACAATAATTATACATTACAATAAATCAGAAATTGGTGCCTACAGGCTAAAGAGAGATCTGGAAAATAAAGGTAAAAGGGTCAAAGTTTTGCAGGGAGACCTTTCCACAGGAGAAGGCATAAAATCATTTTTGGATTTATGCAAAAAAGAATGCAGCACCATTGATATACTTGTTAACAGTGCATCAGCATTTCAGGCTTCTCCAATGATGGACTATGACGTTTTAAAATTAATTCCTTCAATTGTAGTCAACGGTCTGGCGCCGCATGCGCTTGCTGTGTGGTCATACCGTAATGCTGGGCTAAAGAAGGTGATCAACATACTTGACGCGTCACCCCAACTTTATGCTAGGGAAAGGTACGGTTATTATTTGGGAAAGATGGTGTTAAAGGAAGTTACCAAAAGACTTGCAATTGAACTTGCACCAGGCGTATGCGTAAACGCAATAGCGCCCGGCTATTTGTTGCCCCCTGAAGGAACAGGTAAAGAAGACCCAATAAAAATAGAAAGCATACCTCTTAAAAGGAGGGGCAAAATCTCTGAATTAAATATGGCGCTTGATTTTTTGATAGAAAATGATTATGTAACTGGGCAGATTATTTATGTAGATGGTGGTGCACATCTTATGAGTGATAAAATTGATAAATGAAATGATAACCAGCATAAAAGGGTTAACTGTTTATTGCATAATAGGAGCAAATTCGTGGGAGAGAAATATAAAACAGAAGGTCATCATCGATATAAATCTATGGGTTGACGCTTCAGAAGCAATTTATTCTGACAGGCTTGAAAATACCCTGGATTATAAAAAACTAAAGGATAAAGTGCTTAGTTTTGTGCAGTCATCGTCATACCATTTGATTGAAGCTCTGGCTTATAACGTGGCAAACATGTGCCTGCAGGAAGATAAGGTGAAAATGGTCAGGGTAAAAGTATCTAAACCCGGGGCCCTCTCATATGCTAGGGAGGCGGCATTTGAGATAGTTCTTAAAAAATAGCTCACAAAAACCCGATCAATGTAATGCATTTATAAATCATTTATGTGGTAGTTATAACATGGACGCCAATGATATGCTGGCCTTTTATGAAAGTTGGCCCGGGTTATTTTCGCCGATAAAACCCGATTTCGAAGTTAAAAGGGTAAATAGTGTTATAGCATCAGGATATGGTGCATCATTGATACCGCTGATGATGATCAGTGAGTTATCAGGTGAAACCTTCAGAGTGCTTCAGCCCGGACAAATGCCAAAAACCCTGGAAAGCGACGCCACATTTTTGGCTGTGAGTCACTCAGGTGACACCCTCGAAACCATAAATGCCATGATCAGGGCCAAGGAGCTGGGATATGAGTGCATTGCGGTGGGTGGTGGTGGCATAATTGAGCAAAAATCCAGGGAAATGGGCATCAAATTCATCAGGATAAAAACTGCTCCCACTAGCAGGCTCGGGTTACCATATTTAATTTCAGGCATATCACCGGTTGTCGATGAATTGCTGGGGACTGGCTTGACACCGACATTTCAAAATATGTTTATTTCACTATCCAAATCAATCAAAAACCTAGGTGCAGAGGCGAAGTCCATTGCAGAATTTGAAAATGGGTCTTCATATATGGGGCTTTATTTTTCAAACAATGCAGAAAGCGTAGCTCACAGGTTCAGATACGTCATAAGTGAAAATGCGAAGGTTCACTCAATTTTTGAAAATATAATGGAAGTTGTGCATAACGGTATAACTGCCTGGGAAATGACGTACGGACTGCCAGTTTTCATGATAAGAACTAATCTAGACGACGACATAACAAGCCAGAGATTTGACCTGATCTCACAGGCGCTTGGTGCGCTGGGCCACAGGGTCAAGAGTATATGGGTTAAAAGGGATGAATTGATAAACATGGTATTTATGCTAGATCTCTCCACAGTTTACCTCTCAATTTTAAGGAAAGTTAACCCATTTTCCACTCAAACTCAAGCAACGGTAAGGGAAAAAATAAAGAAAGATTTGCTATGACAAACAAAAAAAGGGGATATGATTGGGAAGATAAACTTGTAAAATCATTTAATTCAGCAGGTTGGTCATCCATAAGGCTCGGTTCACCGTCAATACATTTACCTGATGTTCTTGCGATTTACAACAGGGGCAGCACCATGGTTGCAATTGAGGCCAAATCGAGCATGGGTGACAGGATCATTGTTAGGAGGGATCAGGTGCTAAGGCTTTTTGAATTCATGTCAATATTTAAGGCTTACAGAATAAGAATTCCGGTTATCGCTGTAAAGTTTTTAAGAACTCATGGAAAGGGCCTAGAAGAAAAGTTTTATACCGTTTCTGAGGTACCTGATTTTACTCTGAGATTTACAAGGGGATCAAAACATATTCCAAAAGGATTAAAAGAGTGGCGCCCCCCGTTCAAGGTTGATGGTAAAAAATGAAACTAACTGTATTGGGTAGCGGCGGAAGCGCCCAAACAGCAGATAGGGCATGCGCTTCATACCTTCTGGATGGCAAAATAATGATAGATGTTGGTCCGGGGTCGTACAGGAACCTTCTGAAATCTGGTAATGACCCGCTGCGCATCAGTGCGCTTTTTCTCTCTCACCTTCATGGTGACCACTTCTTTGATTTTGGAACGTTAATCTGGGGCATGTCATTCTTTCAGAGAACAGAGCAATTGGCAGTGTTTGGACCCGCTGGAACATCTGAAATGGTAAAACAAATGCTACGCATGGCAAATACTCCATCATCGTTTATGAAATTTGGTTTAAACGTTATTGAAATAAAGGCCGGTGAAAGGTTTGAGTTTCAGGGGTTAAAGGTAATGACCGCTCGAGGAAACCATGTAATAGAGGACATTGCCTATAGGGTGGATGATATTTGTTACACAGGCGATACCGCGCCATCAGATAATATAATTGATCTTGCATCTGGATGCAGTTTGTTGATCCATGAATCTTCAGGCCTTGAAGAAAACGAGAGCTTACTTAAAACAGTTGGACACAGTTCTTCAAGACAGGCCGCAATTGTAGCATCTAAGTCAAATTCAAAAAAGCTACTGCTTGCTCACTTAACACCGTTGATCTCAGATAGAAGACATGAGCTTTTGGATCAGGCCAGATCTGAATTCAGAAACACTGAGCTTGCTGAAGATCTTCTGATGATGGACATTTAGAAAAACTTCAAAATATAGGTGCTCCTCTAACTGCAAACACCTCTTTTACACCCATCTTTGCAAGCACCATTGCAGTAGTTTTATATCCGCGGTCTGGCCAGCAAAAGCACACCGCTTTTTCAAACCTGCCTGCATAACCCCTTTCAATATAGTCCATTTGAAACTTTACTGGCTTTCCATTTTGTGTAACATAGAAAGTGTAATCTGTTACTCTCCTTGCGTCAAGAATTAAAACTCTGTCTTGAGCAATAAGCGCCCTAGCTTCTTCAGATGAGATTTCTATTATTTTCATCAATCTACCGTTAAACTACAAGGTTATAAAGACATTATGATTTGTGGTAAGCTGAAAAATTACAGGTTTCTGAACAAGCCTGTTCCTTGTTTTATGAAATTATAGGACGAGCCTCCGAGGAAAGCAGGAGACATCCACTTATATCAAGCTTACAATAAAGCCAGAAAATTCTTGGGTAAGGTAATTACTGCTACTTTGAATATGTTGATAACATCCATAATTGTTATGTAAGGAAATACAGGCTCAATATAATTTTTGTATAATTATTTATTAACGGTTATTAATTACTGAAGATCAATGAGCGACGAATGGAAAGCAATTGCAAATAACGCTAAAGACGTTCAGTACGAAAGACCAGAATCACGTCTTAAAATAAAAAATGTTGGCATTAACGGTTTTAAATTTCCATTAGCAAAATTTTCTAATGACAGGGTAAAATATTCAGCGGCTACGGTTAATGCTACAGTAGACATTCCTATGCAAATGAGGGGAGCAAACATGTCTAGGACAGCAATAGGCATAACCGAATCCATTCCAGACGTTAAACGAATTGAAGAGTTGGCGGGCGTAATAGCTGAGAGGATTCTGAGTGTACATGAATATTCATTGAAAAGCACAGTAAACCTGAAGGGAGAGGGATTTTTATATACCGAATCTCCAATATCATATCTGGATTCGATTGAACACTTCGAATTTAACGAGCGAGCAATAAAAATAAGAGATAAAGTTGAAGATAACATTCTGGGCATCAAGGTAACCGGTATTTCCACATGTCCCTGCGGATCTGAACTTATGAGAACCAAGCTCGGGTCAAAAATTGAAGAAATACAACCAACTCATATGCAGAGGGCGGCAGTGAGCATTCTTGTTAACTTTTATGGAAAAGCAATCATTGAAATTGAAGATCTGCTTGATGCTGCATATAAATCTATGAGTGGAAGAGTTTACAGCACACTTAAAAGAGCAGATGAGGCATTTGTAATTTACTCATCACTTCAAAACACAAAATTTGTTGAAGATATTTATCGCACCGCGGTAAATGAGACTTACACAAAGCTGGCAAATTACAGTGGCATCAAGGCAGTGTATGCAAGGGCTGAAAGCTTTGAAAGCATTCACGGATATAATGCGGTGGCTTCAGGCTGGCTCGACTGGGAAAGTATCAGGGAAGCCATTAAATTAACTTAATCATCATTGAACTACATTTAACTAATTTTTAATTCAGTTAAATCATTTAACAGAAACTTGACAAGAGTTTTGTTAAAAAAATGGGCCCATAATTGAGGTGCTGTTAACTTTAGACTAAGGTTTATTTCTAGTGGGGTCCTATTTCTGGCAAATGATCTTACAAACCAGGAAAAGGACCCCAATAGCACTTATCCTCTATGCCTTATATCTTTATTTCTCCAGTCTGAGCTTGAGAAGAGCCTCTCGCATCCTAGAGCCAATAATAAAGAGGAGCCATGTTGCCATATGGAAGTGGATACAAAGGTATTCATCAGTGCTTGATTCTTTTGATGTAAGCAGAAAGAATGTAAGGGCTATATTCATAGATGAGAC
>JBMFVR010000017.1:0-15256 GCA_049965895.1 Nitrososphaeria archaeon
TTGCAACAGATTACCTTCTTTCTGGCAAAAGAGTAAATTTTATCATTTCAAAGATTGAATATGAAGATGAAGTTATTTCAAACATTTATGAAATGCTTGGCTCAAAATCAGAAAATCTGAAGGTAATTACGGCAGATGCTGGCGAGAATGGTTTTGATGCTTCAAAGTATAAACAAATTATGACTTCAGGATTTGATGGAGATGATGTAATAAACATAGTTGATGTGCTTGCTGACGAAGAATTTGCCGTTAATAACCCGCAGGGTTATGAATCGTTTGTCAGCCACATAACACCAAGGAGCACGTTTTCCAGAAATTTGACGCTGCTGTATGGCAGCACAGGACTTGCTGCAGTAAAGGTGCAGCAAAAGTATTCTGATGTAGAAAGGTATATGATCCAAAGATCAGGTCACCTTTTCTGGAGAACCGTAAGACCTCCTGGACCACTTTACCATATAGACATTGACGCTGAAAAAAGAACAATGGAGTTTTTGGAGATGATTTAAGTGTGAAAGGAAAGGACCCAATTGCCAAACTAATATCCGACGCTCTATCCGTATATGGCGAAATTAACAGAAATGTGGTGCTATGGCACTTGGAGCACACCTATAATATGAAGCTTGAAGATGTTCAGAACAATCCTGAACTTTTCATTAGGGCCCTGCGCGCAATTTTTGGAGATTTCGAGAGCATAGTTGAGAGAGATATTTGTGAGAAGATAGCAAAAGAATATGGATTAAATTATAAAGGTCAGGGCTTTGTAGAGCTGCTCAAGGAACTGCAAGTTAACGGATAGTGGAAGCTCATTAAAGGAAAGTTAAAAGTTTGAGGGTAGCAATCAGCCATTCTCGGCGCTGAGATACACAGACTTCTCTCAACATATCACTTATATATCTGAAGTGGCAATAACATGACATGCTTTCGGCATACTAGTTCAGGCTCTACCCAGATGAAGATCAGAAGAAAATGCTCAACAAACAGCTCAGATTATGCAAGGAGCTCTATAACAGAGCATGAAAGGCTTGAGCACTACGAGAAAACGGGCAAGGGCCTTATGCGAACTGCAGCGCTAGCTGGTAGGGAAGGTCCGAATTTAAGCCTGCAGAGACACTTGGCAAGGCACATTGCTAGCCGTGTATCATTGAAACATGAAAATAAGTTCTCATGCCTTGGATGAACTCAGGCATGGGAAGCTCACACGCTTTAGCGTGTAGGATTTAACAGTGCAACAATCACCAACTGTTAATGTAGTTTAACTGCGCTTTGCTGAGTTTTTCAAGCTTAACACCGTTGATTTGAAGGAATTTTTTAACTACCATTGTGTCAACCTCCTCAGGTACTGGATAAACCCTGTCTTCCATTTTTTTGTGGTTATGAAGCAAATAAAGCGCACTAAGTAGCTGAAGAGAAAACGATAGATCCATTATTTCTATTGGATGCCCATCAGCTGCACCCAGGTTAACAAGCCTTCCCTCGGCAAGCAGGTAAAGTTTCTTTCCGTTCTTTAGCTTGTATTCAGTCACATTAGGCCTGATTTCACCAGAAGACACCGAATTTTTCTTCAACCATGCAACATCCACTTCCACATCAAAATGTCCAGCGTTTGCAAGAAATGCTCCTTCTTTCATTTGGTTAAAATGCCTTTCGGTTATCACCTTACTGTCTCCTGTGCAGGTTATAAATAGATCGCCGTATTGTGAGGCCTTATCCATATCTGTTACTATAAAGCCATCAAAGTACGCTTCGAGCGCCCTAAATGGGTCACTTTCCACAACCGTAACCACTGCCCCCATGCCCCTTAACCTTTCAGCAACCCCCATGCCTACCCAGCCATAACCTGCTACAACAGCATTTTTTCCTCCAAGCATTATGTTTGTGGACCTTATTACACCGTCTACTACGCTCTGCCCACTTCCAAACCTGTTATCATAAAGGTATTTGCCCTTTGCATTGTTAACTGCAATAGCTGGAAACATCAGTTTTCCTTCGTTCTGCATGGCCTTTAATCTTCTCACCCCAGTGGTGGTTTCTTCACAGACACCGAAGATTCCTGTCGTTTTTCCTGATGAAGTCACCATCGTTGTTAAGTCAGCTCCATCGTCAACCAGAATGTTTGGTTCATTTTCGAGCAGCCTCCGATGATTGGAATTATACTCTTCTTCGGTTTCTCCCCTCCATGCATAAACGTGACTGACATCATCTGTAAGGGCAGCTGCAACATCATCCTGGCAGGTTATGGGGTTGCTACTGGTTATGCTGACAGAGGCACCCAGCCTCTGGAAGTACGTGGCTAGCACGGCGGTCTTGGCTTCTAGGTGCAGGCTCATGGCAATATTTATCCCATTGAACGGTTTTTCCTTCTTTAATTCGTCATATATGCTTCCCAAAACCCTCATCCTGTCCATGGCCCAGTTCATCTTTTTTCTTCCAATTTCTTTCAGTTTAACGTCCTTAACCATATGCTGCATATTTTACAATCGTCAAAGCCAATATTTAAGTTGGCGTATTTGACATATCAAATATTTTTAAATTAAAATAGATTTACTAGCTTGACCATAAGGTCAATTATATTAGTCAAAAACCCTTTTAATTGAAGTATGTGAAGAAATATATAAAATTGGTAGCATCATTAGTTATATCGTTTAGTCCACCCCTGGGGATGAACAGGGGGTTTATTAATGAAAGATTTAACAAAATACTTAACGATTCAAACATAGTGGACAGGTATTTTGATGGAAAACTTACAAAGGAACTGTTTGAGGCATATACCAAATTTTCTTATAGGCAGCTTCTAAATGGGGTAGTTTCAATTACAAAACAGGGATACCCGGTTTACCTTGCCATAAGCGGGTTATTTTTGGAAAATGCGGGTAAATATTCTCCAGAGCTTTTAAACCAATTAAAGGATGCTTCAAATAGCGGTAAACTCATGATTGCAAATACAACCCTTTATGGAGGTCTCTATCCACTATGTAAAAATTCTGTTGAGGAGATGGCAGAACAGCTTAGAATGAACAATGCAATAATCGGCAAATTTGGGTTAAAGGCATCTGAAATAGTTGTTATGCCATTTTTGATATTTAATGAACAGGTGGAAAAGGCTGCAAAGGCAAGTGGAGCAACAACAGTGATAACAGAAGAAATGGATGGATTCAGCAACCACAAATTTGTTTATGGCACCCAATCGAGTGACCTCAGGGTGGTAATTAGAAATAGAAAGGCTTCAGAAGCAGCTTATGAGGGAATGTTTGAAGGTTTAAGCGATGTTGATGGTGTTATTTACCTAGAAGCAGAACAGTTGATAAACAGGGGAGAAAAGTTCGTGAACGTGCTGATCAATTATATCTCTAAAGGGGGAATTGCCTTAGGAAATATGGGTGATTCTACAAGCCCCGTGACCACTGGCACTCTCTTTGTACCAGAAAACATGGCACTTTATGACTTGGCCTATGGCAATGATTTGTTAAAGATGGATTTTGCTCAGAGAACAATATTTGACAAAACGTGCAAACTTCTGGATTACACAAGAATGCTTGGAGACACAAAGCTGGTCCAAGTTTGGAGGCTTTTGATGCAGGCCGATAATTACCTGTGCATGAGCGGCAGTCATTATAGGAGGCTGAAGATCATTGCAGAACCCGATGAAGCCAAATTGCTTAACACCTATGTGCTGGCCGATTTTGAAGGCAAGGTTGCAAACACGTACATCAGAAAGAAGAGTCAGGCAGCAGTAAGTCATTAGCTAAATCGTTTTTAAATGAATATATCCTTTTTTATAATCTATCTCAATATGTTTTGGCGTTCCACTCAGATGAGGAGCTAGAGCTGAGATGCAGTTTCACATAACTCCATAACAGGGCATGAAGGTTCAGCAAAAAATCTGAACAGTACAGAATGTATATGTTGCTAGAGAAGAAAAGCACAAGTTGACAACAGTTAACTTGCACAAGATGTTTTAGTTAGTCTGATACAAAGTTCAATAATTTCTTTGATGACATTTTCTACACATTACTAGGCAGAAAGGGGCAGCATGCCAAAAATAATAAAGCGCGGTAAAGAAATGCAAGTAGTCGTTAAAATAAAGTGAAAAACAATGGGCTCAAAAAGCAGGGCCTAGCCAATAAGTTTCAGAATTATGATAGCATAAACGACTACATGTAAGCGGTAAACTATAAGCAAATAAATATGACCTTATCGACTATAAAAAACTCTTGTAAGCAATATTATTAACCATATAATTCAGATGGTGCTTTATGGTAAGGACTCTAAGGCTTACATTAAAGCGTCTTTGATGGTCAGAATATTAAGCTAACTCTGGGCTCATTTTACTGATCATAAAGTCATTGCTTAAAAGCGATGGATCACAGTTATGCTTTAAGGATATATTTTCATAAATTATGCTATCCCTTAGCAAAAGCGAGATAATCGCAGAGAGCAGGAAGAAGAATGGGTCAAGAAGGTGCAGAATAGCTGAACCGAAAACGTTAGCAGGCATAAAAACACGTACAAAAGACAGGCATCAACACAGGAATGTTCCAATTGCCATAAGCTCAACAAGATTCCTCTCAGTCAGAGAGTGCAAGTTTTGCGGCTTAACAATCTACCGGGATTCAGCAATTGACAAAAGACCCTGGATACAACCTTAATGCCCGTGGATGATAAGACTGCTCTATGCTGAAGAGTATCATGCTTGTGATCTCATTGATGAAGAGTCAAATTAAAACTGGACATAGTTGGTCAGCCCGGGGGTTCTGCATTGACCATTGGACCAGTTGGCAAGGCTACATTTATGAAGATCAGTATCATGATGGTACTTAGGGAAATTTAAGATCCAAAAATCTGTTTTTATCCTTTTTCTGCGAATCTACCAATGGCAAAGAAGATCTGATCAAGTTAATCAGCGAATATAGGAATGATGTAAGTTTATCTGGAAATTGCGCGCACCTTGATGGAGTTACAGTCGTAAAGGATGAAATGAAGTGTTACTTCAATGCGTGTTATTTTATGGACACGACGGTCTATGCCACTGGATCATCTTCACTATATTCAGAAACCATTCTACTCTTTTTATGGTTTATGCTCAACAACTTCCATAGGCAACCATTTAAGTGATAGTAATATTGTTTAAGCAGAAATTTGCCCGAACGGGGTAAATGTTAAGAGGTATTATGATGTTATACAATTATAAAAGGCGACTTATGGTTAAAACTATGGCATCCAGAAATTTTATAAGTTTAAAGGCAAGATAACACAAGGATTTGATATGAAAAGTATAGTAATAATAGGTGGCGGTGCAGCAGGGATGAGCGCTGCATCAAGGGTGAGGAAGCTCCTTGCAGATTCATCCATAAATGTGTTTGAGGAATCATCGTACGTATCTTATGCTCCGTGCGGTGTTCCATATTATGTTGAGGACACTGTAAAGGACATAAATGAGCTTGTCACTTACACGCCTGAATTTTTCATCAAGGAAAGGAACATTGATGTTCATACCAGAACTCATGTAACTTCAGTGGACCTTGGTGCATCAGAGGTTACATACATTTCAGAAGAGGGACAGGGAAGCGTAAAATTCGATTACCTGATTATGGCTACTGGAGCTGTGCCGTTTGTTCCTGATAAAAAGTGGCTTGAAAATGATAATGTGTATACGGTAAGACACCTTGAAGATGGTGAAAGGATAAAAGCAAACCTCTCTAGGACAAAGAGTGTTGCAGTTGTAGGTGGAGGTTACATAGGGGTGGAGATGGCTGAAGCACTGAGCAAGCAAGGAAAGAAGGTTACAGTGCTTGAGATGAAAAGGATAATGCCCGGTCTTGATCCTGAAATATCATCTATTATATCAAATTACATGAAATCCAGGGGCGTTGTTGTAAAAGAGGGATTTGAGGTCAAATCGATCGAGAACTCATCAGGTTCAGTTTTAATTTCCAATGGAAACGAATCTGAAAGGTTTGATGCTGCCCTGCTTGCGCTGGGCGTTAGGCCCAACGTTGAACTTGCAAAATCCATGGGGTTGAGGCTGGGAGAAACTGGGGCAATCTGGGTTGATGACTTTTTAAAAACAAGCAATGAAATGGTATTTGCAGCGGGAGATAATGTTGAAGTTAAGGACCTGGTGCTTGGTAAGAGGAGATATGTGCCACTTGCTCCAGAAGCAAACAAAGAGGGGTACGTTGCTGGATCAAATTTGGCAGGAATGTCAATAGCTTTTCCAGGTAGCGCAGGAGCCGCCATAACCAAGTTCTATGATCTGGAGATAGGCAGCGTGGGAATAAATGAAGAGGAAGCCAAGGCCAACGGAATAGATTATTATACAGTAAAGATAAAGCACAACTCTAGGGCATCATATTTTCCCCCGCGTGAGTCGATTGACATGAAGGTCATTTTTGATAAGAAGAAGAAGGTACCTCTAGGAGCTCAACTGGTTGGAGGGCAAATCTTTGGCAGGTTAAGTGTCCTGAGCCTTGCAGTGTCACAGGGAATAGATGCAGAAAAGCTGTTCTTTTCAGGCATACCTTATGCCCCACCATTTGCACCGGTATGGGACTCTGTAATTGTAGCTTCGAGGATCATAAATGAACATGTATTATGACATAGGTGATATTAAAAAGCTCAGGAAAGCTCACGGTCTTACGCAGAGGCAGCTGGCAAAAATTTCTGGTTTGAGTCAATCATATATAGCAAAAATAGAAGCGGGAAAAATTGATCCAAGCTACAGCAAGGTGCAGAACATATTTAAAGCACTCGAATCAATGAGGCAGAACAGCGTGCAGAATGCCGTGGGTATAATGAACACCGGTCTCATATGGATATACGGTGACCAAAGCGTCAAGGATGCGGTGAAGGTCATGCATGAAAGCTCCATAAGCCAAATGCCGGTCTTTGACAGGGAGCAGAGGGTGATAGGAAGCATCAGTGAAAGGTCAATCGTGGAGGCAATGGGCAAAGGGAAGGACATAATAAAGCTTTATCAGATGAAAGTAACAGAGATAATGGACCCGCCATTCCCCCTCGTTGATGAGGTTGCACCACTAGAGCTTGTCGCCAAAATATTGACTTTCTACAACGCTGTGCTTGTCACGAAGTTGGGAAAAGTGATAGGTATAATAACCCGTTCTGACCTACTTAAAGCCTAAATATGATTATCAATGCCAAAAGGTATGACAAAAATGAACCCTCAGTGGAATTTGTGGAGAGAAAGGGGAAGGGGCACCCTGATACGATCTGCGATAACCTTAGTGAAAAGCTCAGCGTGGCTCTAAGCAACTACTACATAAAAAAGACAAAAAGGATACTGCATCACAACGTGGACAAGGCAATACTTGTGGGGGGTCAGTCTAGAGCGTGGTTTGGAGGTGGGGAAGTCCTTGAGCCAATGTACATAATGCTTGTTGGAAGGGCGATAAGCAGGCTTGACAGGGAAGACGTTGTCCCAATAGGCACCATGGCGTTAAGCGTAGTAAAGGGTGAGCTGAAAAAAACGTTCAGGTACCTTGATACTGAATCTCACGTTATAGTGGACTACAGGATCAAGCAGGGAAGTGCTGACCTTGTGGGTAATTTCGATTCAGAGCAGGAAATACCACTGTCCAATGACACGAGCTTTGGTGTGGGCTTTTATCCATTCACCGATACAGAGAGGCTCGTGCTTGAAACCGAGAAGTACCTCAACTCTGATAAGGGCAAATTTGAGTTTCCAGCTGTGGGCGAGGACATAAAGGTGATGGGTTTTAGAAACGAAAAGAAAATTACATTGACCGTAGCCGCAGCAATGATATCGTCGCTCCTTAAGGACAGCCGGGAGTACCTTGAACTCAAAAAGGAACTCACGGGCAAGCTTGAGGAATTGGCTTCAGGGGTAACAGAGCTTGATGTTAGCATTAAGCTCAACAACGCTGATAATTCATCAAAGGGAATATACTATCTCACTGTAACAGGAACAAGTGCTGAAAGCGGTGACGACGGCCAGGTGGGGAGGGGAAACAGGGCAAACGGGCTAATAACTCCACTCAGGCCTATGACGCTTGAAGCCACCGCAGGGAAGAACCCAGTTAGCCATACGGGCAAGCTTTACACGATACTTTCACAGAAGATAGCACAAAAAGTTGTCGAGGAAAACAAGAGGATAAGCAACGCATCTGTGTACATGCTGAGCCAGATAGGTAAGCCCATAACCGATCCTCAGTCCGTTTACATAGAAGCCATTTCGGAAATGAGCACAGATGCCATCAGGACCTATTCAGAGCCAATTGTAAAGGAAGTTCTAGAAAGGGCACCAGAAACCTGGAAGGATATTCTAGAAGGAAAGGTGCAGCTGTACTGAAATGCGCACCTTAATTGCAGAAATTCCGCCTCACTATGTAAAATCCATCGATTTTTCTTATAAGTTTATTGAAATCTTTTCCGGCCTAGTAAATGGATTTAATTTGACCGACATGCCACTGAACAGGGTTACGGTTGACAACTGTGCCTTTGTTGCGAGGATAAATGGTTCCTACTCAGGTAGGCTTATTTCAACCGTTTCGGTTGGGCATAGAGACATTACGGCAAACAGGTCGTATATGAAAGGATTATCAGTTTTGGGGATAAAGCAGGCTTTGTTGGTTCAGGGTCCTTCCCATACATCAAAGGTTTCTCAGTTGTTGCCTTTTGCTGTGAAGGAGTTCAATGCTGTGGGAACTGCCATTTCCCGTGAAGATATAACCCGGGAAAGAATAAATACAGGTGTAAAGTTCTTCGTAACTCAGATGTATCCACAGGAGGATGACATCCTTAAGCTTGGCAGCCTTGGATATAGGGGTGAGGTAATGGTATCAGTGCCCGCCTTTGAAGAAGTTGACGTAGCAAAAAAACTTGTATCAAAGGGGTTCAAGGTGCCTGCAAGTGTACTATCTTCAAGCAATCCTAGTTCAGCGACTCGCAGAATTTTACTTGATATTATGGATTTAGCAAATGGTGCAGGATTGAGCGCTTCTGCCTACATTGTGCCGCTGCAGCCGGGCGAACTGCAAAAATGGCTTGAAGATCTTATAAAAAATATGTAAAAAACTTAGTTTAAATCAAAAAATTGTACATATACTGTAAAAATCTTTAAAACTTTAATTTTTATGCGAATTTTAGGCAATTAACCCATATTTTTTGCGTATTTTGGCTATTAATTTTATATTAAAAAACATTTTTTGCGTATTTTATTTAAAAATTTATATTAAAAAATTTTATTTAATAAACGTATTATATACCCAAAATTTATAAAAACCATTAATGCATACCTGATGCATATGCACACTGATGACGACAGCAATTATATGTCGGGAGCTAGGGCCATAGTCAGGTCCTTGGAAAAGGAAGGTGTAGATGTAATATTTGGAATACCTGGAGGTGCAACTCTGCCATTGTATGATGCGCTCAAGGACAGCAAAATAAGGCACATACTGGCTAGACACGAGCAATCGGCGTCACACATGGCAGACGGCTATGCCAGGGCATCTGGGAGAGTTGGTGTATGCTCGGCAACATCAGGACCAGGAGCAACCAACCTGCTAACCGGGGTAGCCACTGCCTATATGGATTCTTCGCCAGTTGTAGCCATAACAGGTCAAGTAGCGAAGCCGTTTATAGGAAAGGACGCCTTTCAGGAAATAGACACAGTGGGTGTTTACATGCCCGTTGTAAAGTATTCGATGCAGCCATTAAGCGCAAGGGAGATACCTGAAGCAATAAAGAAAGCGTTTTTTATATCTTCAACTGGAAGGCAGGGGCCGGTGTTGGTTGACGTTCCAAAGGATGTTCAGGTTGAATCAGACAAAATGATCTTTCCTGAAAGTGTAAGCCTTAAGGGTTATGAGCCATATTATAAGCCGGATCCGGCAAGGGTAAGGGAGGCAGCAAAGCTGATACTGCAGTCCCAGAGACCGATCATCCTTGTGGGCGGGGGAGCCATAAAAGCCAATGCGGGTCCCATGGCTGTTGAGCTTGCGGAAACGCTGATGGCGCCCATTGCAAGCACATTAATGGGGAAGGGAGCGGTGCCTGAAAACCACTTCCTCTGTGTAGGACCCATAGGTATGCATGGCACATTCCATGCAAACAAACTAATAACTGAATCAGACTTAGTAATAGGAGTTGGTGCCCGCTTCTCCGACAGGTCAACCATGGACGTAGGTGAATTTGAAAAGGAAAAAATGATTATCGGGCTTGACATTGATCCAACTGAGGCTAAAAAGAACCTAAAGAATGAGCTGGCGGTAATAGGAGATGTAAACGAATCGTTAAGAATGCTGGTTGAATTGGTAAAGAGCATGATGCCCTACACCGAAAATTCACCATGGACTAAGAAAGTGAAGGAGCTCAAGGGTCAGTTTGAAGACAAGGTATTTGGCGGTCAGGCGGTATCCCCTTTAATAATAAAGAAGGTCAGGGAACAGCTTGCCGAGCATGATATAGTTACAACGGAAGTAGGTCAAACTCAGGCATGGGCAGAGCTGTTCTACAAAGCACTCAGGCCAAGGACGTTTATAACAAGCGGGGGGCTAGGCACCATGGGATTTGGGTTCCCTGCAGCAATAGGTGCAAAGGTTGCAAAATTTGAGTCAAATGTGGTAGACCTTGCAGGAGACGGCAGTTTTCTAATGACTTCAAACAGCCTAGCAACAAGTGTCAAGGAGGGTATACCGGTAATAGTTGTTATATTCAACAATTCAACTCTCGGAATGATAGCACAGTGGCAGAGGATGATTTATGATAACAGGATGGTTGCATCATGGTTGGGGGAATCTCCCGATTTTTCACAACTTGCAAAGGCATTCGGAGCTGAGGGGAAAAGGGTTAACGGCACGGAGGATTTCGAAAGGGCATTCAAGGAGGCGCTTAACAATGAAGTCACAACCGTGATAGATGTCCCAATACCGCCGGAGGAAAATGTGTTGCCTTTTGTGCCTTCCGGAAAGAGTCTGAGGGAAATGATAGTATGAGCAGCAAAAGGATATTTTTTATCAGGGTGGCAGATAGGCCCGGCGTGCTTTTTAGGATAACCTCAGTTTTCAGGAGAAGAAACTTCAACATTGAAAGTGTAACTGTCGGGAAGTCAAACGTTCCCGGCGAAGCCAAGATAGTGATTTCAATAGATGTGGATGAAGAGGGAGCAGATGCCTTTGCAAGGCTTGTAAAGAGGATAATAGATGTTTATGAAGTGGTGGAGGCGCCCCAGGATTCATGTATATTTAGGGAGCTCACCCTAATTAAGGTTGAGAAAAACGGAAATGAGCTTGAGGAAATATGCAGAAGGTATGGCGCAAAGCTCACTTTGAACGACGGCATATATGTGGAGTACTGTGGCGAGCCACAAAATTCCGACGTGCTGTTGCGGGAGTTGAGCAAATATAAAATAAAGGATATATCCCGCACCGGCATAACCGCATTGGTGAAGGAAAGTGGTAAAGATATATTACGATTCGGACACTGATGAATCATTGATAAAGTCAAAGTCTATAGCTATACTAGGTTATGGAAGCCAGGGAAGGGCGCACGCTCTTAACCTCAGGGATTCTGGCGTAAATGTAATAGTTGGGGTTAGGGAGGGTGGAAAATCATGGGAGGCAGCAAAAAATGACGGTTTCAAGCCAGTGAGTATTTCTGAGGCGGCAAAAAGGGCCGATGTAATAGCTGTTCTTATCCCTGATACAGAACATGGAAAGGTCTACAAGGAAAGCATTGAGCCCAACCTGAACGAGGGGAAGGCGCTGATGTTTGCTCATGGCTACAGTATAAGGTTTGGACTGATAAAGCCACCAAAGAACGTTGATGTTTTCATGGTCGCACCCAAGTCACCTGGTCCAAAGCTTAGGGAGGCTTACCAGCAGGGTTTCGGGGTACCTTCACTTATAGCTGTGGGGCAGGATTACAGCAAAAGCGCCAAGCAGCTTGCACTTTCCTATGCAAAGGCAATAGGATCAACAAAGGTGGGCGTTCTTGAAACCACATTTTCAGAGGAAACTGAAGAGGACCTATTTGGAGAGCAGGCCGTGCTGGTCGGTGGCCTGATGTACCTGATCAACACCGGATTTGAAACTCTCGTTGAGGACGGTTACACACCGGAGCTGGCTTACTTTGAAGTTTTACACGAAATGAAACTCATAGTGGATCTGGTCTATTCTTCTGGCCTAACAGGCATGCTTAGGGCTGTAAGCGATACAGCAAAATATGGTGGGATAACAAAGGGACCATACATAATTAACGAAGATACAAAGAAGAGGATGAAGGAACTGCTTAAGGCAATAAAGGACGGTTCATTTGCAGCTGAATGGACAGGGAATCCGGAGGAGAGCAAAAAGAGACTTGAAAAGATGATGGAAGATATAAGCAACCTCCAGATTGAAATCGTAGGTAAAAAGATAAGAAAGATGGCAGGGCTCGAAACTAGCCCATCAATATTGGCCGCGCAGCGAAAGCCGCAAACGGAAGGACAGGATAAAATTGCCAAGAAGAGCATACATACTTGACACAACTTTAAGGGACGGGGAACAGACGCCAGGCGTAAGCCTAACATCAGATGAAAAGGTTGAGATAGCAAAAAAGGTAAGTGAGCTGGGCGTAGATGTCATTGAAGCTGGATTCCCCATCGCCAGTGAAGGGGAGTATGAAGCTGTCAAGAGGATTGCGGGGTTAGGGCTGAACTCCAAAGTTGCTGCACTTGCGAGGGCTAACAGGAAGGACGTAGAACTTGCCGTTTCTACTGGGGCTCAGAGGGTTCACGTTTTTATTGCCACTTCAGATATTCACATGAAATACAAGCTAAAAATGGCAAGGGAGGAAGTTTTGAACGCAATAAGCGAGTGGATCTCATATGTACGGAATGGGGGACTTGAAGTAGAATTTTCTGCTGAAGATTCCACAAGGTCAGACAGGGAATTCCTAATTAAGGCATTTAAGACCGCCGCCAGTTCTGGTGCTAAAATGCTTGATATAGCAGATACAGTGGGGATAGCGTCGCCTCAGCTCATGACGGAGCTGGTTACTCAGGTCAAAAGAGAGATCCCCGGTGTGGGGGTCAGTGTTCACTGTCACAACGATTTTGGGCTTGCAACGGCCAACACTCTTGCCGCAATAGTTGCTGGTGCAGACCAGTTTCATGGCACTATCAATGGAATAGGGGAAAGGGCTGGAAACGTAAGCATAGAAGAGGTTGCAGTCGGTCTAAAAATGCTATATGGCATTGAAACTGGAATAAAGTTTGAGAAGATATATGAAACAAGCAAACTTGTTGAAAAGCTAACTGGGGTTCAGGTTTCAAAGAACAAGCCACTTGTTGGTGATAATGCGTTCGGTCATGAAAGCGGCATCCATACCCATGGAATACTTTCAAACCCTCTAACCTACGAACCCATAAGCCCGGAACTCATAGGCAGAAAGAGGTGGTTCATGACTGGCAAGCATGCAGGAAGCCATGGCATAGCTGCAATGCTCAAAGAGATGGGGGTGCAGTTCAGTGATGAACAGCTCAATGTGATAGTGAACCAAGTGAAGGCCCTTGGAGATAAGGGTAAGCAGGTAACTGACGCTGATCTTTACGCCATAGCCAGCTCAGTGACGGGAAGTGCACCGAAGAAATTTGTCAGTGTTGGGGGGCTTGTGTCAGTAACCGGCGTTAACGTGCTTCCAACAACGTCCATAAGGCTCTCATTTAGCGGAAAAACACTAGAATCATCAAGCACCGGCATAGGCCCTGTTGATGCTTCGCTGAAGGCGATACAGAGAGCGCTTGAAGGGACAATGACTCTTTACCTTAGAGAGTACAGTATTCAGGCTGTTACTGGCGGTTCAGATTCTCTTGCACAGGTTAGCGTTAAGGTAGAGGATGAATCAGGCCATATAGCTTCTTCAACTTTCACTGGGCCAGATATTGTAATGGCTAGCGTGGAGGCAATGATTGACGGCATAAATAAGTTGATGCTCAAAAGGGGAAACAATTTATGAAGTACAGGATAGCGTGGATGAAGGGTGATGGAATAGGGCCGGAAATATCCGAAGCGGCGATAGAAGTTTTAAATTCAATCCAAGAAACCTTTCCTGTAAAGTTTGATATAGCATTTTATGACTTTGGAGACAGGAGCAAAGCTGAAAGGGGTATTGCACTTCCAGAAGATACGCTTGAGGGCATAAAAAGCTCTGATGCTGCCATAAAGGGCCCTGTGGGGGAAAGCGCATTCGAAAGCATTGTGACAGTCAGGCAAAAGCTGGACCTATATGCAAACATAAGGCCAGCAAGGTCATATGATGGAATCCCTTCTACGATGAAAATAGACGCGGTGATAGTGAGAGAGAACACGGAGGACCTTTATAAGGGAATAGAATTTGATGTTCAGGGAGTTGCAACATCATTGAGAATCATAAGTGAAAGGGCAACACGCAGAATAGCGAAAGTTGCGGCTAAGTACGCAATGAAAAGAAAAAAGCACGTCACAGTTGTTCATAAGGCCAATGTTCTCAGAGTCTCCGATGGATTGTTCAGGAGGGTTGCAATGGATGAGCTCAGCAAAAGTGATCTAAATGTGGATGAAAAGTACGTCGATGCAATGAGCATGGCACTAATAAGGAACCCAGAGCAGTTTGATGTAATTCTAACGCCAAACGTTTACGGCGATATTCTGAGTGACGAGGCATCACAGATTGCGGGTGGGCTAGGTTTTGCTGCATCGGCAAACATAGGTGATTCAAATGCCCTTTTTGAGCCAGTACACGGCTCAGCCCCAGACATAGCGGGGAAAGGAGTGGCAAATCCCTACTCCATGATAATGTCATTGTCAATGATGCTGAATCACATAGGGATTTCACGATCTGATAGAGATGCGTTGATGGCTTCGTCGGCAATTTCCCTAGCGGTTGAAAAAAGTATTAAGGGGGGCATCCTTACTCCAGATGCAGGAGGCAGGCTCATGACCAAAGATGTGGGAAGGGAGCTTGCCAAGAGAGTGAAGGAGTTTGTCCAAACTGGATGAGGATCTGAATGAAAAGCTAGATAAGCTTAAGGAAACAGGGCTCAAGCTTAGGGAAATTCTTGAAAAGCTGAAACAGATCAGAGATGAAAAGGAATCTGTTAGGAATAACCTTAGGGAAATAAAGCCCATGGGATCGTATAATGAAAGGGAAATTCTGGAAATGCAGAAGGAACTCATGGAGATAGAAAAGAGGATAGAAACTACAGTGCTAAAAAAGGTAGATGAGGACAGGGAATACGGAAGGGAAAAGGAAATAGCGA
>JBMFVR010000018.1:0-14420 GCA_049965895.1 Nitrososphaeria archaeon
ATGTCGTTAATCATTTGATAAAAATATTTTAGCTAAATTGCCGTTTCATGCAGTTTAATATTTAGAAAATCCCTATAGTATAACCATTATAATAAGAGAGCTGGCTAAATACGTTATCAAAACCAAACATGCCGGCCGGGCTAGTTGTGGAATGCATTATCGCGCTCAAGATAACACTTAGCTGATGCTGAAAGGGCTGAAATTGAGGGTATCTTATCAAATTCTTCTTTTTAAAAAAAATATACACATCAGGTTGCGTATCTAAAATATTCAAAGATTATGGATGATGCGAAAGATAAGCGCTGTTCATTCGCTAATGTTTTGAACCAACCATTCTGCATCAACCCTTATATTGCCCAAGACTGGCACCTAATAACATTGAACGAAAATGCCAAAGCTCTTACATTCACTGCCATAGGACACTTCCTAAATGACAGCTTTCTGGTTCTGATTTCAATACTTATAGTTTACTATATTGCTGAAGGCGTTTCACCGGTATTTCTGGCCGTTATAAGTGCAGTTTACGGCGTAATATCTGGCCTCCTCAGCACACCTGTTGGAAGCATAGCAGACAGAAACGGAAACTACGCAGGACTTATGCTGTTAGGATTCTTGTTAATTGGTACATCAAACATATTTTTTGCATTTTCTTTTATGTTTTACAGGGAATACTTTATCGCCATAGGATCTGTGCTTCTTGGAAGCGGTGCTGCATTTTATCATCCCCTTGGTGGCTCTATACTGCAGATTAAATATGGTGGAAAGGACGCGCCCAAGGCGCTGGGAATAAACGGATCGCTTGGCAGTCTTGGACGTGCAATATCTCCAGTGTTAATTGTGCTAGCACTGACGTTCTTTGGAAAGGTGCTGGGGCTGTTCATTATTTCTGTTTATGTATTTGCACTCGGCAGTGCCGTTTATCTGGGGCTCAAGGGAGTAAGTGTAAAAACTGCAACTGAAAGAGGCACAAAACATATTAAAAGCTCACTCGCACCATACATATACATTTTGCTTCCATTAGCACTGATGGTTTTCGTAAGGTCCATGTTCACTTTTGGTGTTATGATGTACGTTCCAACTTATATGACTGAACTGTACAAGTCAAAAATAGTGATGAGTGTGGTATTAACGTTAGGTTATGCTATGGCAATATTCGGTCAACCATATTTTGGTAGGATAACTTCGAGCCTTGGCGGAAGAACAGTTCTGATCATGACCACTGTAGGAGCTACGCTGGCTTTTTTGCTGTTTATGGTAATTGATAATTTCTATGCGCAGGTTTTGCTGTTTGCTATTTACTCGTTCTTTGCATACAGCGGATTTCCTAACCTTCTTGGTTATGTAGGACAGATTGTGGACAGAGGCGCGCTGACACGGGCTAACGGCATAATATGGGGAATTGGAAACTCCGTAGGTGGGGCAATTGGCACACTTATAGGCGGTTCACTCATAGCATATATTGGAATGGAAAAAGTGATGTGGGTGTTTGTGGTTTTTTCACTAATTTCCGTAGCGCTTCTAATAACACTCCCAAGGACCAGAAGTCAGCCTGTTGCGCCTTAAATTGTGATTGATCCAGCAAATTCGTAGATTGTTCCTGTCTTGTGTAATTATGTAACTTTGGAAAGCACAAGAACCATATCTTATATCCTCTCACGCTAATGTCGCTATCCTTGGATTCGTCCGAGACGCGAGAACTTATTTCCTGTCTCAATGACATACGACTGGTGATGCACCCTGCCGTTGGTGTCTCTGCAGGCTTAGGCTAACGTCGAACAGCAGAACGCGCTGATAGGCATCTGAAATTAAGCCTTTGATGATACGCTCTCTTATATAGCCACTTGCCAGTTGGTTGTTGAGTTTTCCCCTCATCCGGGTAGAGCATTTATGCAAAATGCATTTAAACGTTCGGAAGTCCGCGCATGTCAGCGCCAAGATTTACTGAGTGCTTCCCTCAAACCCCTAGCTTCATTTTAACGTTGATCATGGTTTCCGTAAATTTGGTGTTTTTTAACCATCCTGTGTGCAGCTCCTTGCAGTTCACTAAGGGTGAATCCTCGGTCACTCAAAAAAATACTGATTCCTTCAATCATTTTATTAATGATTTCAGTTCCGTTACGATAAAGAACCGTATGAATCCCAGTCGCAGAAGCACCAGCTGAAATATACTCAATTATGTCCTCCCAACCGTAAATTCCTCCGGTGCCTATTATTGGGATTGATTGCATTGTCTCATATAACTCAAAGACCCTGGCCATGGACAGAGGTTTTATGGCTGGGCCGCTCAAAGCACCTGTAATTGACCCAAGCCTCGGTTTCAAGTCATCTATGTTGATGGAAATGGCTGGGGAAATGGCATTTCCCACATGGACAATGTCAGCTGAACAGGCAGTTTTTGAGTTAAAATTCGTAATTGGAGACAACTTTACCGAAACTGGAACTTTAACCGCTTTCCTTACACTCTCTATCATCTGCTCACCTAACTTGAGCCCTGCAGATAGAAACTCGGGAACTGCCACTGCTGAAAGGTTTAATTCTATGGCATCGCACTCCATGCTGTACGCCTGCTTTGCGGCTTGAACTATGTCATCGGTTTTCCTGTCCATTATGCTTATGAAAACCTTGACATCGTTGTCCCTTGCTAGCCTAATGACCCCCCTTATGAAATCCTTTGACTGATTGATCGTATTTCTTATTCCATATGAGTTCAAATAACCCACACCGATATCTGCGATCAATGGTGGACTCCTGCGTTCAACTGGCAAAAATGAATAGGTGCCAAGTACTATAGCTCCTATCCCTCTTGAAAGGGCCTCAATCCTCATTCTGTTGCTTGTGATTCCTCCGGCAAGCATTATTGGTGATTTCAACAAAAGGCTGCCAAGCCTGACTGACAGGTCCATAGGTAGTTCAGGTTGCGCTCGTTAATAAGTCATTATAGTGCTAAAAGCGCAGTATGCAAACTGTTATTTATACGGATGTGCTGCATTATATTATAAAATGAAGGTTTTTGAAATAGATGAACGCCTTAAAACAATAAAGATAAGGCTTGACAATGAGGACGACCTTTGGGAACTTTACAATATTTTATATACTGGAGATGTGCTGGTTGGCAGGACAACAAGAGAAATGAAGACAAATGACAGCAGCTACAGGCGCAGCATGACGGTTGCAATTAAGGTTGAGTGGGCTGAAATGCAACCAATGAGCAACAGGCTCAGGGTGCACGGTATTATAATTGATTGTCCTGACGATGTTGAAATCAAGGGCAAGCATCACACTGTAAACCTTGATCCAGGGAGCATAATAACACTAGTTAAGGAGCAGAGCTGGAATAAGCCTGACCTGAAAAGGTTGAGGGAAGCGGAGAAGAGAACAAGCATTAATCTTATGATTGTTTCCGTTGATAATGAGGAAATTGCAGTTTCAAAGGTCACAAACAGCGGTTCAATGATTTTGATGCAGAAATCAATTGATGCGAGGATTAAGGGCCATCCAGAGGATGGCGAAGATAAAAAGAAGAGCGCAATTGAGCTGGCAATTAATGATGTTCTCTCAATCATAAACAGGCAAAAACCGGATTTTCTGGCGGTTGCTGGGCCACCCATGATAAAAAACGATTTTCTGGAACTGCTCAAGCAAAGGGTCAAGGGGAAGGAGATAATATCTGTTGACACTTCCTATGGCGGCGTTGCTGGCATAAATGAAGCGTTAAGAAGGGATACACTCAGCATGGCAGTAAAAAACCTTCAGGTGCTTGAAGAAATTTCAATTATGGAGGAATTCAATTCTAGGATAAGCAGAAATCTGCCTGTTAGCTATGGGATTGATGATGTCGAAAGGGCAGCTGCATTGGGAGCGGTTGAACAGCTTTTTGTACACTCACAGTTGCTCAATGACCAACTGACCAGGGAAAGGGTCATCAGGATCATGGAGGATGTCGAAAGAAAGGGGGCAAGGGTTAAAATTTTTACAGCAGATTATAATGCAAGGGCATGGCTGAAGAGCTTTGGCGGAATAGCTGCCTTTCTAAGATTTGCTGTTCAGTAGTCCAGAACGTTATAAATTCTGTAACCCTTGAGCCTTTCCCTTCCACTTAGATAGTTAAGCACAACCAGATATGCCAGGGCGCTGACCTTGGCTCCCGCCGAATTAATTAGGTCCATGGCAGCAAGAGTTGTGCCGCCTGTGGCAAGCAAATCATCAACTATTAGAACCCTTTCTCCACTTTTGAAAGCGTCCTCATGAACCTCTATTACCTCCTTACCATACTCAAGTTCAAATGTTACACTTTTTTTCTTCCATGGCAATTTTCCGCCCTTTCTTATTGGAACAAATCCTACCTTAAGCATGTTTGACAGAGGGGCCCCCACTATAAAACCCCTAGCTTCTATTGCTGCAACCTTATCAATCCTTTCACTTACAAGTTCCCTGTACAGTGTATTTAGAGCGAAACTGAACGCTTCATAATTACCAAAAAGCGGCGTAAGGTCTCTGAAAATGACACCCCTTATGGGATAGTCTTTTATGTCCCTGATGTAGGATTTGAGATCGTTAACTGACCCTATCACTCCTCTATTTTTAAATTGCGTTCTTATAAGCCTATACTGTTTTTGTTTCAAAAAGAAAAATTATTTTAAAAGCGAAGGAAAGAAGCTTCTTTTACCCTTTTTCTTCTTTATTTCATCCCACTCGGCTAGTATTTTTACAGCTTCATTGCTTACCTTTATCATTTTATCCACGCCAGCATTTGGGATGAAATCACCTGAAGACCTGTTTGCTATAGCTGCAAATATGGATCCTGCCCTTGCTCCGTAAATTGATGATAGCGTGAATAGCGTTGATGACTCCATCTCCATGTTAACTATTTTTAATCCTCTAAGCGTATCAACAATCTTTGAGGAGAAGCTGTTTGTAAAACCACCATAGCCAGGTCTACCCTGTCCTAGGTAAAAACTGTCGGTGGAGTAGGTCAGCCCGGTCCAGTAACCCACACCCACTGTTTCTGCGGCTTCAATCAGCGCAGAAACCACTTCGTAATTTGCAACTGCAGGATATCCAAGAGGTGCATATGCGCGGGTGGCTCCATCAGCCCTGAATGCACCTAACGATATTATCAGGTCCCCTATCTGAACATCGTCGTTCATTGCGCCAGTCGTGCCTGTCCTTATCAGCGTATCAACCCCAACCCTGAGAAGTTCCTCTATTGCAATTGCTATTGCGCCCGAGCCAATGCCCGTGGATGTGCATGCGAGCTCCACTCCTCTGTATTTTCCTTTATATGTCAAATATTCCCTTTCCTGTGCAACCAGCTCGCTTGTATCCCAGCTTTCAGCAAACTTTTTTACTCTATCGGGGTCGCCGGGCAGAAATACGAACCTTGGAATGGTTCCCTTTGCTATCCTTATGTGATAAAGCTTTTCTCCAACCTTTGGCTCTTCAGCCTTTCTCATGTCAGTAATATTTTTTGCATAATATATAATCCTTGCCTTATGCTTCAGCGCAACCATGATCTGGCAGTTCAAGCATCAGTTCTTCGTTAATGCATACTCTTCCCTCATGTGCAAGAAGTAGCAGAGAAAGGAACATCCTCACCACATCAATTATGTTCATTCCAGACACAAGGTCGTAAAATGTTAGATGCCCGCCCTTTAGCCTTTCAAGTATCATCTTCTTATAGTTCTCAAGTTTCTCAAGCATTATTGTCTCTGAAATTATGGGCGCATCGATGGGCTCAATTGATTTTGGCCCTTCTATGCCCCTCTGGTTCAGCAGCTGAGAAACCATTTCCCTAAATGCTTCCATAAGCTCGTCCAGGTCACCGGCACTCAATTCCACCGGAAATGAAGGCTGTATTTCGATGACAGGACCTTCAAGACCTGGCAATTCAGGTCTCGATTCCCTCGCTTTGTAAAATATCCTGCTGGCCTTCAACTTGTAGATTATGCTTGAAGTTGAAACTGCAACACCACTGAGTCTAAAATCAACCGTTTGCATCTTTGTAGCATAGTCACGGAATATTTCTAGAAGGGCGTAAACCTTCAGCTCCCAGGGGTCATACCGCCTTAGAGAGTCTGGGTTAAGCAGTATCCTGAGTGCCCTGTCTCTTTCCTCCTCCATCAACTATCCTCTCCATATTTAACCTAGCTATGTAGCTTGATCCCTCCTTTTCATAAACTCCTATGATGTTCTGGGCCTTTGATATCACTGTGTCTCTTAGTGAAATCAGAATTATCTGCGATGTTTTTCCCCATTTATTTAGAAATTCGCCCAAGCGCTCAGTCCTTTCTGCGTCCATGTTAGCATCAATCTCATCAAACAGGTAAAACGGTGATGCGTATGCTGACTGCAGCGCCATCAGGAATGCTACAGAAATTACAGCCTTTTCACCTCCGCTCAGAGATGCAGATTCGCGTGGCATTTTATTCCCGAACTTGCCTAGCATAAATACGCCTCCTGAAAATGGGTTTTCTTGGTTCTCCAGTTCAAGCCAAGCTTCCCCCTGTACAAGCTCCCTGAAAACTGACCTCAGTTCCCTGTCTATCTTTTCGAACGCCTGAATAAATACTTCCTTCTTTTGCCTGTCTATTTCCTCTATAAAATTCACTATTGATTCTCTGTCCCTTTCAAGTTCATTTCTTCTCACAGACGAATCCTTATATGAAGTATAATATTCCCTGTAATCATGCACAGCCATCCTGTTAAGCCTTAACTGAAGTTCATTTAGCTCGGCCTGAAGTTCATTTACTATTGATTCATAATTCCCATAAAGGTCATACTGCTCCAAGTTTATTGACTTGTATTCCGCGTTTAATCCCTGCAACTCAACTGTGATCCTTTCTATGCCAGAAGTTATCCTAGAAAGTTTCCTTTCATTTTCCTTCATCCGTTTTAAAACTTCTGACCTTGCTTCCTCCACAGATTTCACTTCATTGTTCTTCTGATTCAATGATTCTCTCATTACGCTCATTTCCTTTTCCAGCTCCTGAATTTTTGCTTCCAGTTCAGCCCTTGTACCTTCAATGGCATTTAGTCTTTGGACTGCTTCAGATTCCTCTGACTCAAGCTCTTTAATCCTTACCATCTGCTGATTAAGCGATTCTTGTGTTACATTCAGCCTAGCCTTGATTTCTTCAATTTTTGCGTTGACCTCCATTCCCCCTCCCCTTACCTTCATAAGATCCTGATTTAGAGCCATGATTTCCCCCTGAATTGCCCTCATCCTCTCTTCTATTGCACCAGGGTCCAAGTCCTTAAGCTCTGAACTTATCTGGTTGAGCTTGGATTCCATTTCCTGCTGCTTTGAGGTTAATGATGAAAGAGCACTGGCAAGCTTTTCAGTCTTTTTTCTCTTTTCTTCAATGCCAGCCTTCATTGATTCAAGCCTCTTGCTCAGTCCATCCACTATCCTGCTTTCCATCTGTGATATTTTATGCAGTGCCTCGGCCTGCTTTTTGCTGACGTCCCTGTTTATCGTCCTGCTACCTAGCTCTCTATTTATCTCCCTAATTTCTGTCATGAGCTTCTTTAGAACACCGTTCTTTTCCTTTATGACAACCGAGAGGCGGTTTATGGTTCTCCTGATTTCTCTCAGTCTGCGTGCGCTTAGCTTATCTGAAAGTTTCAGACTAGTAATATATCCCAGCTCAATCACCCCCCTTCCAAATATTGCTCCATCCTCCCTGATCCTTGAAGAGCAGCATGGTGATTCCTTAATGCACGTATTGCCAAATAGAGATGTGACCATTGGTTCAAGCCTTTTATCGTATTCCATTGCGCTAACTATGGAACCTTCACATGGCTCTGCTTTGCTGAACATCGATAGTACAAGGATTCTGCTCCTCGGAAGGTTCTTCATGGCACTTTCAAGGTTCTGGTCAAAGCCTTCAAATACAAATGGGTTCCCTAAAGCTTCAATTGCCGCACTAACCTGAGGTGTGTATCCCTGTTTTGCCTTTATGAGGTCACTGAGCCTGCCAAGATAGCCCCTGAAAACCCCTGAATCAAAAAGTTCCTCGGCGGCATCGGGCGACATCTTGGATGTTAACCTGTTAAATGCCTCCTCAACGCTCACTTCCTTTATTGACTTGAGTATTACATCGTTTGCCTCCCTTAACCCATCGGCCACAGCCTCTCTCACTGTGGAAAGTCTCTGAAGCCTTTGCAGAAGTTCCGACACCTTTTTTGATTCATCCTCACTGACTCCCCTGAGCGAATTTATTCCCGATTCAAGTTCGTTCTGTACTTCTGTTACCGATTCTATGTTCTTTATCAGCTGTTCCATTTTTTCCTGTTCATCCTTCAGAGAATCCCCCATTGTAGCCAGCCTGCTGCTGATTTCTTCCTTTCTGTCCCTGATCTTACCCAGCAGCACAAGAGTTTTTTCCTGTTCTGATAGCAACCTGGTCCTCTTTGATTTGTTCTTTTCATACTGCGCGCTGAGTGAACTCAGTTCCTTTTCTTTAAGCACTATTTGCTTTGAAATATCGTTCTGCTGCGTGTCCAGCCCGGATTTCACTTCAATACTCTTTTTTATGTCTTCTTGCAGCTGTTCCTTCATCAAATTCAAATTTGCAATGATGCCCTGGACTCTGGCCTTTTCATCTCTTACCTGAAGAAGCCTCCTGTTCACAAATGTGCGTTCACTCTCCAGCGAATCGTGGTTTGCTCTTGCGTTGGAAAGCTCCGTGATCTTCGCCTCCGTTTCTTGATCCATTGTCCCAGCGCTGATCAGCTTCTGAATTTCGGTCTCCAGCTTGCTGTTTTCCTCAGAAAGTCTTACCTCCTCCTTTTTCATAGATTCCAACTCTTCAGTTTTACTGCCGATTTTTTCTGCAAGCATGGATTTCCTGTATCTCTGCAGCTCCCGCTGGAGCGTTTCATACCTGAGCTGATCATTTCTCTCCCTTTCAAGCTTTATCATGCTTTCCCTTCTTTCATCAAGCTTTGCAAATATAACGGCCAGCTGTGAATCAGCTTCCCTCAGCCTCTGGACAGCCTCTGCCTTCCTATCGTCGTAAGCCTTTATGCCAACAATGTCCTCCAGCATCGCTCTCCTCTCAGCTGGTGTTATTTCAGCTATCCTGTTGAGTGCCCCCTGCGGTACTATGTTTATGCCATCATATGATATCCTAGATGAGAGCAAAAGGTCAATTATGGCGTTTCTGGTACTTCTTTTTCCATTTAGAAAATACTTCTGGGACCCATCATCAAAAAGTTCCCTAGTTATATTTACAGCGTCTTCCTGTAAGGGCAATGTATGATCATCATTGACGAGCTGTATTGATACCCTTGCCTGTTTAATTTTAGACCTTTCATTTATTAAAGAGGTCATCTTACTTTCTCTTAATGATTTCGGGCTGTTTTCACCAAGCACAAACCTTATTGCATCTATTATGTTGGATTTCCCGCTTCCGTTCTGACCAGAAATGGCGTTAAACCCGCGGGCAAGTTCTATCGTAACGTTCCTCTCAAAGGATTTAAATCCACGAATTTCAAGCTTGGATATATAAACCACGCCAATATATAATAAATTGCTACAATTTATCCTTTTCAATACTACCAAAAAAATGGTATATTACCAATAAATTTATAAACTATACACGTAGGATCTTTTTATGGATAAAAAACGTCATCTTACACTGATTACAACAATGGTAGCTGCGTCAATGGTGCTGGAGTTGCTGCCCATTAAGCTCTTTTTCCCACTTTTGCCGTACCTGACCTTTGACATCGGAGAAATACCCATATTCTTCCTTGCGTTCTACGCCGGCATTAAGGATGGAGTTTTGGCCTCAATTGCGCTCACTGTGCTCCTTTTCATGTTTGGCACATTTGTCCCCATCGGGCCATTGATGAAGTACGCAGCCGTTTTATCGGGAATCACGGGAGCCTGGGCAGGAATGAAAATTAGAGAATCACTTTACATGTCATTTGCACTGTCAACTATTCTAAGGATAGCAGTGATGACAATAGTTAACTATGTGCTTATAGAGTACTTTATGCCAGGATTCCTCAAATTTTTGCCCTACTATATAACGTTTTTAACTCCCATGATGACTGTGCTGGTTCTTACCGCACTATTTAACATAATACAGAACGCTGTATCATTTTTCCCTGCATATGCTGTATGGATGAGGTTCAGAACAGCCTGAGCGTGCTTGATGCGACTTTAATCCATGTATTATCTGAAAGTTTCTTTAGCATCCTTTTTCTATCAGCCTGGTCAATTGATGCTCCCTCAATTATTTCCTTCAGATAATTGATGGTGGATTCATAAACTTCCCTATTTACTGGGTAGGGTATGCCATCCTTTCCACCATGCGCAAATGAAAAAATTGCAGGATCCTTCCATGATGGCTCGGCCCCATAGATCAGCGAAGCTGTCAGCGCTAAGGCCCTGATTGCTTTTGGCCCCATCCCATTTGAAAGGAGCAATTCTTCATATGATGCGGGAGATATAGAATTTATTATTCGAAGTAACCTTTTATCAAAGAACCTTTCCAAATGAATCGATGGCTTGCCTGAAACCCAGTGATCCAAGCCTGAACCTGAATTTAGCATCTCCAGAGTAACTTTCCTGTTTTCTGATGATTGGTCTGTTGCAAGGTTAAGAACGTTGATTCCTGGATCTAGTGCGGCTATTCCGCTATTTGGATCCCGCAGCATATCCTTGCCTTCATAGCCCATTATGTGATACCTCCTAGCATATCCGTTCCTTTCATTCATTCCCTGCTGAACTACTGCCCACTCTTTTTTATCAGTTATGAGCATCCAGTGCTGGTAAATGGTGTAACCATCCTGAATTGCAGCACCATCTATTTTTGCTGAAAGTACGCTACTGCGCCTTAATGGCATAGGGTCCAGGTTAAAACTGTCTGCTATTTGATCTATTTCATCCTTAACCGTTTTGCTCTTTCCCTTTCCACCTGCTACCATGATTCCCATGCCAGCATTCTGGACAGCCTCCTTAAGAGCTGCCATAGTTACAGTTGTTAAGCCGCTGCTGTGCCAGTCAAACCCAAGCACACTCCCAAATGCCTGAAACCAGAACGGGTCAGAAATCCTCCTTATTACTTCACTTGTACCTTTATCATCTATAATTAATCTGACTATTTCGCCTGATAGTATGACCATCTTTTTATAAAGCCATTCTGGCGCTTTTCCCCAGTGTAATGGAAGGTCAGCTGTACCGCTTAACACTCAAAATCACCAGAGGCATTATAATGTCTTCCATGTCTCCTGCCACGATGATAGGTCATGTTTGATATTTGCTTTTTGATGTAGAGGTGAATTCTTCCTCCTTCAAAGAAGTTCTTGAATGCTGTATCAAGCCTCCGCAGAACATCCTGCAGAACCTGAGAATGCGCCGTTGTTAACTCCAGGGTTTCCCCTATTTCAGGAAGCGCGTTCTGCTGTTCAGCGCGAGCCATAGTGCTCAGGCCTCTGTTATAGGGCCCCTGCAATAGGTTTTTGAGGGTTTTCTCCTGCTCTGGGTAGAACGACGAAAGCATATCAATAATTTGTAAAAATGGTATATAAAGTCTGTCTAATTTATCAAAATTTGCTATTGTATTATCTAGGCGCCGAGATTTGCGGTTACTTCCATCAAACTCCTAACTGCCTTTTAAAGGAGAAAAATGTAGTTTTCTTAAAAACGGTTGCTTTCAATGATTAAATGTTAAAGTATTTATATACCCTTTTTATAAATTATACAGATTGCCTAAGACATTAGCCACGATAAGTATTGAAAATGTAGTTACGTCAGCATCTGTAAATCAGCCCATCGAATTACTGCAAATAACAAAGCTTTTCCCCGACGTTGAATATCATCCCGAGCAATTTCCGGGGCTTGTTTTTAGATTAAAATCTCCAAAAACAGCCACATTGATATTTAGTTCTGGGAAAATGGTTTGCACGGGAGCAAAAAGTGAGGCTCAGGCAAAGAAGGCTGTTGAAACTGTAGTTCAGAAATTGAGAAAATCGGGAATTGAAATAAGGAATGAACCTATTATTGAAATTCAGAATATAGTTGCTTCTGCCTCTTTAGGGGGAAGGATAAATCTTGAAATGGCCGCCCAGACCCTTGAACATAACATGTATGAACCAGAACAGTTTCCTGGGCTTATATACAGAATGGACGATCCGAAAACCGTTATACTTCTTTTTGCCAGCGGAAAGCTTGTATGCACTGGAGCAAAAAAGGAGGAAGAAGTTTATAGGGCCGTCACAAAGCTTCACGAGCTGCTCGAAGAAAAGGAACTCATGGCTTACTGAATCGTTAAATAGAGAATCTTGTTTCTTATTGAAACATATTTTTAAATATATTTATAAATAAGTTGGACTCATAATTGCGAGTTGTCATTTACAAGCATCTTTAAAAAAGGGGAAGATAAGCTATTGGAACAGATTTTACAGTACTATTTGACACTTGAATCCTGCTATAATGAACTTCAAGTGTACTTAAATGAAATTAAGGCTGGAAGCGGTTCTGACAGCACCTATAAAATTATAAGCGACCTGGAAAAGAAGGCTGATGAAACTCACGAAAAACTCGCAGAAAGCATAGCATCCGGAAGCTTTTTCTCCTACATAAGGGATGATTTCCTTCAGTTGCTTGAAAAGATGGATTATGTGGCTGATTATTCGAAAGATGCAGCTAAGATTTTCAAGGAATATAATATCGAATCCAACTCAATCAATTACCTTTTTGATAAAACTTTATTTTTGGATTTTATCAATGCAATAAATGACACTCTGAAAAGCCTCGAGGATGTTTTAAAAAGCATAAAAAAATCAGCCCCAAAGGAACTTTTGATTAAAATAAAGAACGTTGAAAACAACGAAGAAAAGGCTGATTATGTGAAAGATAAGGTGTTAATAGCCATACACAACAACAATAAGGAGCTACCGGTTCTTGATGTGATAACACTTAGGGACATTGTTAATATACTTGACAATGTGGCTGATAGCGCAGAAGATTCTTCTGACATTATAATACAGCTGATAGCAAAGGGATACAAATGACCTTAGATTTTATAATTGAAGCAATTTTACTGCTATTTTTAATTTACCTTTTTGGGCTAAATAACGGGTCTGTATTTGAAGGTGGCCTAGCCGGCAGTGGACTGTACAACTATGCCAGTGCGGCAGTAGTAGTTGGCGTCGGCATATTTTTGGGTACATTAATACAGGGAAGATATACTGGGTCATTTGCCCAAGATATGGGGGGTGTCCTTTCTGGAAATGCCGCAATAGTTCTTCTGGCTGTTCAGCTGGTACTTTTCCTTTTATTTACCTTTATAAATTTACCACTTAGTATAACCCAGTCATTGGTAGGTGGCTGGCTATCTGTACTTTTGATACTTGGTATAATTATCAAGGCTGGCCCCATGGATTCGCTCTTTTTCTGGTGGGTGGTTTCACCTTTTATATCGATGGCATTTACAGCAGTTTTTTATAAGGCACTAAGGCGATTATCTTTTCACTTTCCCATATCATCAATAAGCTATTCATCCAGGTTGGCAGCATTTGCGCTGGTATTTTATACTTCATTTGTGCTCGGGGCTAACAATGTTGGATTTATCATGGGAGCGTTTGGGCTAAATTATCTATTCTTAGTGCTGCTAGCTATAGCTGCAGCCGTTGGCGCGCTTGGGGCCTCAAAAATGTCAAAGGCAATAGGAGAGGACCTCATTGTTGCAGGACCGCTGGGAATAACAGCAGCTCTGCTGGGAGGCACCACCGTTCTACTTTTTCTGACATACCTGGGATTGCCAGCATCGCTTACCACCACAATACTTGGTGCGATGATCGGTGTGGGCCTTGCTTCCAAGCCCAGGATGTTTAATAAGAGGTACCTTGTTATGGTTGTCCTGAGCTGGGTCATGGCATTCATAATGGGATTCGTTTTGGTGTATGGTGTACTTATTCCACTGAAGTTATTACTTCACTTTTGATGGTGTGAACTCCACACAGCCAAAGCTGAGCGCGTCATCGATGAGGCCACATGTGTAATGTTCTTCAGCATGGATAAGGTGTTAAAGAATCTAGTCTGTGGGCTGACAATTGAGGGGGATTCAGCAATTTGCAAAAGGCACTGGTATAACATTAATGCGCATGGATGGAGATCACGCGGCCATGCTGGAGAGTAATTCAAATACTTTAATGGACATTCCCTTGCACCTGAGCCTCCTCTATTTGCCTTTGCAATTATCTGATTTTTTGTTGATTATATGAAAGCATAACGGTGATTCACTAAAAGCGATGGTTTTGGATTACAATAAATGACATTCATTTTGAATTCTTAAGCATCTATATAGTCAATAAAAAAGGTACATTTATATTATAGGGATTTTCTAAATATTAAACTGCATGAAACGGCAATTTAGCTAAAATATTTTTATCAAATGATTAACGAC
>JBMFVR010000019.1:0-14373 GCA_049965895.1 Nitrososphaeria archaeon
CTGCTCAAGCTCAAGACCTGCTGGCGTAGGCCTTCGTGGGTTCAAGTCCCACCCCCCGCACTGTTTAAATTTGACTTTTATTTTCTCCAGATAGATACTTAAAAATAGCCATTTTTAATGTCTTGACAGGTAAAGCAATGCACTTTATGCGATTTGGGCCCAGTTCAGTTATGCCTAATTCCTTCATTAGATCGGTTTCGGTTATTTTTAATGCTTCTTTGAGTTCTGAGCCCTTTACCATTTCTGTCAATAGGGAAGATGAAGCCATTGACAACGCACAGCCGTGCCCCTGAAAACCTATATCTTCAATTTTATTGCTATTTATTTTAAGAAATATTTTGACGGTATCACCGCATGTAGGATTGCTATCACCAAAAATTGAATCAGCATTTTCAATTTCCTTCATATTTCGCGGGTTTTTATAGTGATCCATTAGATTTTCTATGAAAAAATAACTCATTATAGTTTCACCAAGTCTTTTAGAGCTTTGGCGAGGGCTTCTATTTCATTTTGTTTATTATAAAAGTAAAGGCTGGCTCTAGCACTTCCGTCAAAAAATCCAAAACGTTCATGCAAAGGTTGTGCACAGTGGAACCCTGACCTGATAGCTATTGAACGCGTATCCAAAAATGCCGCAATATCGTGAGGATGATAGCCGTTTAGTTTAAATGCCAGTAGGGAGGCTCTGTTTTTAACTGGACCAATATACTTTAATTCACTGATTTTTTCTAACTCTTCCAGTAAAATTTTACTGAGCTTCTTTTCATATTTTTCTATTTCGTCCATGCCTATCCTGTTTAAATATTTTATTGCTTCCCCAAATCCTATGGCGCCAACAAAATTTGGCGTTCCTGGTTCAAATTTCCATGGTACATCATTCCATTCTTGACCGCTTTTATGTACCTCCTTAACCATTTCCCCCCCACTAAATGGTGGCTCTAATTCATCTAACAATTTTTTATTTCCATACAAAATTCCCAGTCCGGTGGGGCCCAGCATTTTATGGGCGGACAATGCATAAAAATCGGCCCCAAGACCATGTAAATCAAGCTTCATATGAGGTGCTGCCTGAGCCCCATCAACAACCACTATTGCCCCCTGTGCTTTTGCCATTTTAATAAACTCCATTGCGTCAACTATTGTTCCGGCTACATTTGATACATGAGTAAATGAAAATAATGAAGTGCCCGGAATTTTTTTCTCAAAATCAGCTTCACTTATTTCCCCATCTTCATTAACCTCGACCGTCCTTATTTCTGCTTCTGCTAAAGAGGCTATCTTCCTCCATGGTAAAATGTTGCTGTGATGTTCCAATTCAGTTATGGTTATTATTCCCTTTTTTAGCCTAGGCAAAAGCGCATACGCTATAAGATTTATTGATTCTGTTGTATTTTTTGTAAAGATTATTTCGTCGTTATCAGCACCTAGAAAAGATGCTATTTCTTTTCTGGAATCTTCATACTCTTGTGTAACCTTTTCAGCCATTGCATAAATTCCCCTGTGCACATTGGAATTATAATTATTGTAGACCTCAACCACTTTATCGATGACGCTTTTGGGCCTTTGGCTGGTTGCTGCGCTATCCATATAAATGAGCTTGGGATTTGATGAAAAAATAGGAAATTCAGAGCGTAATATGTCGACCTTATCCTCAATCATTAATTATTTCACTACTTAATTTGTCTTTTATCGGTCTTAAAATTCCTTCCGCCAAAATTTTTATTGACGTATCTTTATCCAGCCCGCGCGACATAATGTAAAACAGCTGATCTTCACTTAGACTGAACGTTGCAGCTGAATGTTTTGCTACTATATCGTTTGAGTCCAGTTGCATGCCTGGAATATTGTTTGCATAAGAACTTTCACTTAATAAAAGGGCTTTTTGCTCTATGTACGATTTGCCGCCTGGGCCATTTACAGTGTTGTAAACCAACGCCTTTTGATATATTTTAGATGAACCTCTAACTACTGCTCTTTGGTACGCATTGCCTTGTGCGTGTCTTGCGTCAAGAACAATAAGTGCTGTAATATCTATTTTATCTGTATTCCCAGTATCATATCCATAATAAGCTTCAGAATATGCATCCGCTCCTTTTTCTATAATATTTGATTTAAGCCTGTAATAATTTACCCTAGATGTAATTTCTGTAATTTCGACCCTTGCTCCGTCCTCTAGAAAATAATAAATGTTTGATGAAACACTGCCACCGTTTATTACCCTTATGTGTTTTAATGTGGAATTCTTTTTAATCCTAAAAATTTCAAAATCACTTAAAAATGAATCACTGCCAACTTCAAAGAAATCTGTTATAAATGATGGTTTTTCACCCTCAACCTCTACCTCCCGAGCTAAACCGACGAGTCCGTCTTTAGCTGACACTTTACTTTTAAGATTTGTTTCCTTTAAACTAAAGGCTTCAACTTCCGGCTTAATGGATGCATTTAAAAAATACATTTTATCATAAAAGTCTTCCTTTATTTCATATTTTTTATATGTTGGATTAATGCTGTGAATTATGCTTAAAACACCCGAACCAAGCTTTATAGGATCAATATCAGGCGTCAAGTAGCTCCTTAAGAAAAGCTGATGCGTTTCAAACGGGTATCTTTTATAATTATTTACCGCGTCGTTAGTTACATTTTCAACATTCAACCTACTGCACCGTTTAGTTCTAAGGATATTAGCTTATAAAGCTCTGTGGCAAAATCTATTGGTATTTCTTTTGTAAACTGATCCATATAACCCATAACTATCAATGATAACGCATCTGATTCCTTAAGTCCTCTACTCCTTAAGTAAAATAGTTGTTCCTGCCCGACCTTTCCTGCCGATGCTTCATGTACTACTGTGGCAGAGTCTTCGTTAACCAGCTCATATGGGTAAGTGTTTGATCTGGAATTTTCATCCATCATAAGTGAGTCACACCTGACAGCGCTTTTTGAATTTGTTGCTCCTCGTGCAACGTGAACAAGCCCCCTGTATGTTGTTATTCCGCCTTTCATCGATATGCCCTTTGATGTAATGGTTGAACTTGTATCAGGCGCATTATGATAGATTTTTCCACCCGAATCTATTATCTGGTTACTTGACGCTATGCTCAAGGAATTGATAATCCCACTAGCGCCTTTCCCCAGCAAATAAATAGAGGGGTATTTCATGGTTATTTTGCTTCCCATATTTCCATCCACCCACTCCATTTTCCCGTTTTCGTATACGTGCGCCCTCTGTGTTACCAGATTATATATGTTCTTTGACCAATTTTGGATTGTAGTGTACCTAACATGTGCTCCCTTTTTAGCTATTATTTCAACAACACCTCCATGTAGCGTTGAATCCGAGTAAAGCGGTGCAGTACAGCCTTCTATATAATGCACATAACTATCTTCTTCAGCTATAATTAACGTCCTTTCAAAATTTCCCACATCAGGAGCATTTAATCTAAAGTATGCATATACAGGCTTTTCAAGCCTTACCCCTTTAGGAACGTATACAAAGCTTCCGCCACTCCATACTGCATATGTTAATGCTGAAAACTTGTTATCATTAATGGGTATTACCTTGCTATAATATTTTTTGACTAGGTCCGGATACTCCCGCACAGCGGTATCCATATCGCTAAATATTACTCCCTGACTCTCAAGTTCCTTTTTTAAATTATGATAGACCACTTCTGATTCAAACTGCGCCCCTACACCAGCCAGAAAATTCCTTTCAGCTTCAGGAACACCTAACCTTTCAAAGGTATCTCTAATGGATGGGGGAAGGTCCTCCCAGTTTTTTGCCTTACTATCTGTAGGATTGGCATAAAATATAACCTTGTTAAAATCCAACCCGCTTAAATCCGGACCCCACAATGGCATTTTTTTATTTATAAATTCGTTTAATCCCTTAAGCCTAATTTCTTCCATCCAAGAAGGCTCATTTTTTAATCTGGAAATTTCTTTAACGGTGTTTTCATTTAAACCGCGCGGTAATACAAACTTGTAATCTGCCTGCACTGAGAAATTATATTTATTTAGGTCTACTTCAAAGCTCATAACACTGTTATATTATTATTTATCTTATAAATTTGATGGAAATATTTTCGGCCTTATTTGCTCAATAAATAAAATTAATAGGGAATATTTGATAAATTAAAAAAAGAAAAAGGTTTTATGGCATTATCATTGACATTATTGCTTTTTCTGTATGTAGTCTATTCTCTGCTTCATCAAAGTACAATGAATTTTCATAACTGTCCAGTACTTCGTCATCTACTTCTTGTCCCCTGTCAGCTGGACCGCAGTGCATGTAGTACGGATTACCTGATTTATTAAGAAGGTCCATTGATACTTTCCAGTCCTTATATTTAACTTGGTACTGTTTTGCTGCATCAGGGTCTGTCTTTGGACCATATGGTTCCATGAATCCCTTTGGTGACCATGCCTTGGGATATACGAATGTAGCTCCTTCAAATGCTGTCTTCATATCATACTCTACTTTAAAGCTCCCGCCATAACGATTGGCGTTTTCCTGTGCTGCTTTTATTACTCTGTCATCCAATTCAAATCCTTTTGGATGCGCAAGAACAACGTCCATACCCATTTGGGTTGCTGCCAGCACTGTACTCTGTGGAACTGCTAGTGGCTTTAAACCGCCGGAATAGGCATATGACATGACAAACTTTTTACCCTTTAACTTTGGTTTTACTGTTCTAGCAGCCTGCATGTCTGCTAGTGCCTGAAGCGGATGATACATATCATCCTCCATGTTAATTACTGGTATTGTTGCGTGTTGGGCAAACAAACTGATTATTTTGTTTGACCTTCCAATTATCCATTTTGCTGCATCTGCATACATTCTTATCGCAATTGCCTGACCAAATCTGCTAAGTACCCTTGCTACATCAGATATGTCTTCGGTCTTATATGGAACCCTGTCCTCTGGCAATGTTGGTGTATAAACATCTGAAGCTCTTATGAAATGGGCGTGACCCCCCAGCTGGAAAATACCTGCTTCCATACTATTTCTGGTTCTTAGACTTTCATTGTAAAACATTAGAAAAACCGTTCTTCCTGGCAAATATGGCGTCGGCACCATTGATCTGAATTTGTTTCTTAGGTCGTCAGCTGCGTTCAGTATCATGTGTATTTCTTCTTGTGTATAGTCTTGTGTATTGAGAAAATCTCTTCCTTTCCAAACTCCTACGTAACTTGGTAGACTCATTTTCCCTCGTAAAACCCTTTTTTTATTAACTTAAAAGCGTTACCTTATAGGGCGTTTTTAATGACCTAAAACTCTCTTTCTAAAACTTTAAAGTGCCATTCAAGAGCAATGGAAGCAATTAAAAAGAATATGGCTGCCACAAAGTATGTCAGACTATAGCCTAGATAATAAGATATAATACCAGATAGGATTGAACCAATAAATAATGCCAAATTAGTTAGGGAGCTATAAACCCCTAAAGTGGCACCTTGATTTGTAGAAGGTAAATTGTAATAAAGCAAAGAACTTATACCTATATATATTGGAGTGTAGGCCATTCCTAATATGGTAAATATAATAAAGGTAGAAAAAAATGCTGAAATTCCAAAAAGATAAGTTGCAGCTATTGATGCACCTAGCGCTCCTATTGTTCTTACAAATAACATATCAACTACATATCTAACGTCTGCGCCTTCTGACCTTTTTCTAATCTGGGGCATCATACCAACAGAGTTGATTACAAGTATGTATGTGTTTGCCACTAAAATCATCCAATAAGGAATTTGGTTAGAAGCTAGGTACGGTGTATAAGAGGTGAAAAACAAGTTTGTTGCAAAAAAGAAAATAGTTGCAGATATCATTATAACAGGTAGATCTCTGGAAAAAGTTGAGTTAAATGACCTTCTTATAAGTTTGAAATCTCCCAATGTGGGTGCGCGCAGAGTTATAATTGGTAATTTCAAAATTCTATGTAAAAAGGAGTTGATGTTTTTAACTTCGCTCCTGCGTTCGAAAGTAATTTCGGGGTCTTTAATAAACTTGAACGCAAACAGTGCGGAGATGGCTAAAAAAAGAATCGGAATATAAAGGGCGTAAATAAATGGCATTAATAAAAGCGCCAGAATTGTAGGAACCATTCCTGTAATGTAACCTACAACCATATATATAAATGAAAGAGAATTACCATTGCCCCATTGATTTTTTGGGAGTGTTTCTGTGAGTAGCAACCCAATTACTGGTATAGCAAATGAAAACCCCAGAGAAAACACGGTGTAAGACAATGTTATGGCCAATATATTTTTATAAAGAACCATTATAATATAACCAGTAAACTGCAATAAAACACTCATTAGTATTATTACTTTTCTTTTACCATAAATATCGGCCAATCTCCCCGCAGTTATCGATGAAACTATTGGTACAATACTGTATAGTGCTGTCGCATAACCCACGTCCAGCACATTTCCGTGCAAAAATAGTATATATAAAGGAACTATGTTAACAATAACTTCTTGTGTAGCATAATACGGAATAAGGAATCTGTACCAGCTAGGTCTAGATTTGACGTTTTGCTGCACACGGTATTTATGATTAATCCTTTTTTATGGATTGCGACGTGGGGCCAAGTTTCTATTATTTACAGCCCCAGAAATCGGTTTAAAAAAGCTAAGCTTTTATAACGGCCTAAAAATATAGTATATAGATTGTTAAATCCACAAAAAAAATATGAGAGTTTAGGTTATGTTCTAGATTTTAGATTAAATGCTCAAGCAAAAACAATAAAAAACAAATATGGAACTATTTTAGAGACTGTTGGAGCTGACTACTTTATGTTGCTTGAGCTTTTGGCTGTACCTACTGCCAGTTTTGTAATAATGGAAAAAATTAACATAAGTAAAGAAAATCGCAGTAAAGTCTTGAGTGTTTTGGGTAGGTTAAAATATGATGATCTTTCACCTGTAGCTAAAAACACCCTACCACAGGCGGTGGAATTGATTGTAAAAGATAACGAAAAAAACTTTGTAAATTTCTTCAATTTATCCGTTCCAATAACCCCTCGATTAAACGCGCTCGAACTAATTCCCGGTATAGGAAAAACACTCATGCTTGAAATAATAAAAGAAAAGGAAAGAAAGCCATTCACAAGTTTTCAGGATATACAGGAAAGAGTTGGGCTTAAAGACCCAGCAAAAAGGCTCTCTGAAAGGATCATGGAAGAAATAAAAGGAAATCAACAGATATATTTGTTCGTTAAGCAAATATAGGCGTTGAACGAAATAGAGATTATAAATTATATTAGAAGCTCCTTTAAATATACCAAATTCAAAATGGACGACGATGTTGCATATTTGCCGCATAAAATGGCGTTGAAGGTTGATATGCTGGTTGGTAGCACCGATGCTCCTCCTGGAATTACCTTTTATCAATTAGGTAAAAAGGCTGTAACCTCGACGATTTCTGATTTTGGCGTAAAGGGCGTGCGCCCAATGTATGGTTTATTATCATATGCTTTTCCCAAAAAATTATCTGAAAAAAATATCAAGGACTTGATAAATGGCACTAAGTATGTGGCTAAAAGGTTTGGGTTGAAGTTAGTGGGTGGTGATGTAAACGAATCTGATGATTTAATTGTAGATTGTATCATGCTAGGTACGTATAAAAGACGGGTATCACGCAGCGGGGCTAAAGAGGGTGATTTAATATATGCTACAGGCGAATTTGGTTTAACCAAGGCGGGGTTGGATCACCTTTTATTAAAACAGTATCTTAGCAATAATCTTAAAGAGTTAGCCCTAAAACAAGTATATGATGTTGAGCCCCCCTATGAATTTTCGTTGCAAGCAATAGAAAGTGGCTACGTAAATTCATCGATGGATTCCAGCGATGGATTGGCCTATACATTAAATGAAATGGCTTCACAGAGTAAAAAAACCTTCATAATAGAGACATTGCCTGTATCTGATAAGGTTTCAAAAATGCTGGTGGCATCTGGAAGAAACGTGTATAATGATGTAATGTTTGGTGGTGAGGAATATCAAATGATAATGACTGTTAAAAAAGAATCAGCAAATTTTATCGAGGTACTTGCCAAAAAGAGCCAGATAGTTATACATAAAATTGGGCATGTGGTCAGTGGCAAATCTGGCGTTTTTTTTAAAGCCGATGGTGGAAATCTTGTACGCGTGCCCAAGCGCGGATGGATTAATTTAAGTGACAACAATTTTTAACGCCATAATTCTAACCAATGCGTTTTTATGATTTGTCAAGTTAATGATTTTATCATGTACCTTATAATGTCCATTTCAGTTATTACGCCCAATAAAGCGTTATTTTTACCAATAACAAAAAGATGATCTGTTTCTCCATTGAGCATCAATTCAATAACCCCTTTTAGACTTTCAGTTTCCAAGACGGTGATTCCTCTTCTAATTTCCAAGTTATAAATCGGCATTGTAAGAATTCTGCTTGGCAAACTTGCCAGATAGTCGATGCTTATGTATCCTTCAAAAAATCCGTTTGTGTTTACTACAGGCAATATCTTTAATGCTTTAGATTTTAAAATGTTGTATGCATCTTGCACTGTTTTGTTATGCTCTATATAGATAGGATTACGATTCATTATATCTGAGGCCCAGACCGTTTGCAGAACTTGCGGGTTTTGTTTTAGTGCCTTTATATAAAACTTCTCAAGCGCAAAATTACCTTTATCTAACTTGTTTTTAGGTTGATACTCGTATATGCCAACATTCCACGAAATAAAATAGCTTGCGATCGATGTTAAAAGAACTGGTATAGCTATTTGCGCCCCAACGACTTCTAAGATAAATGTAACTGGTACTAGAACCAATTTATTTACCCCGGCTGCCATGGCGGCCATTCCCAACAGAGCGTAATATACCGCATATACTGGATTTATAAAAAGCCCAATCAGGTAGCCAAGCATTGCCCCTATTTCAATAGAGGGAAGGAAAAACCCGCCGCTTGAACCAAAGTTGAATGATAATAAAACCGTGCTAGCGCGTGCCAGTAAAATAGCAACAACCGCATATATACCTATGCTACCAACCAATGTCAAGTTCAACAAATCTATACCTGGGCCAATGGAAAATGGTTCAAAATATGCTATTAAACCCACCATCAGTCCCCCTACCAAAATAAGTATTGGAAAACTTGCTTTTTTCATTAGATAGTTCGCAATAAAATTAAATGCCCTATATAGCTTTACAAATCCTATACTTATAAACCCTATTAGAATTCCAAAAACTAAAGAAATCACTACTATTAAGATGTTTATTGAAGGAAATTTGTTGATATTTATATAAATTATGGGTGGTGTATTTAAAGCCAGAGATATTAGGTATGAAGTGGCAGTTGCCAGTGCTGCAGATAGGAAAGGCTCTTTTTCTAAATCTCCTTTATAAGGTAACTCCAATGCTAATAAAAACCCGCTAAGTGGTGTTTTAAATATCGCAGTGAACCCAGAAGCCAATCCCGTCAGAATTATTGTTTGCGATGAAATTGATGCCCCAAATATAGATTTAATTTTATTTGAGACACCTGCACCAATTACGCCCGCTGCTCCTTCTGGCCCTACCGGCGCTCCAAAGATATATGATGAAAGAGACGATATTCCATAGATCAACGTCTCTTTTAAACTGAAAGAGCTTGGATTTGTATGATAATATTCTAATATTGAATCGAAAGAATCCTTTGGGCGCCTTTTGAGGAACATCCTAACAGGCAAACTTGACAATAAAAATGAAAGAAGTATAAAAGGAAAAACTAGCCTAGGCAACTTATATATAGCAATATGAAACAATGCCCAGACATATAGAGATCCAGAATATGTTAATGATACAACTAAGCCCACTAATGCCCCTATAACTAAGGGAACAATCCAATTTTTGATTTCCTTTATGTTGCGCCCTACCTTGTGCATATTAAACTTAGTTTATAGTTGTAGGTAAATAAATCATTATGATATTAATCTTCATAACGCCTGTTTTTTTAATTTTATTGGTATCTAATTAGCATAAAAACTGCTGTGATCTTTTCCTTATAGCGCATTTTATCCTATTTTTGAACTTGTTAAAATTTATCAAAGCTTTATCGTATTATTTTTCAAAAATTATCTAAAGCATTAAAAGTATACCTATTGCTTTTATAGCTATAAAGGGTAAAATGATTCCACCAAGCCCATAAATAAACATGTTTTTCAAGAATGTTTTTGTTGGTTTGTCGGGCTTAAATCCTATGCCTTTAACTGCTAGCGGTATCAATATAGGTATTATTGCCGCGTTATAAATTAGGGCGGCAACCACAGAAATGTGAGGCGGCAATTTTAATATATTAAGGTAGGCAAGCGAAGAAATTGTAGAAAGCATGGCTGGTAGAATTACAAAATATTTTGCGACATCATTGGCTATACTGAATGTAGCTATAGATCCTCGCGTTATTAAAATCTGCTTTCCTATCATAATTACATCGATAATTTTTGATGGATCAGATTCAAGATCTACCATGTTTGCTGCCTCTTTAGCCACTTCTGTACCCTGATACATGGCCAGGCCCACATTGGCCCTAGCTAAGGCTGGAGCATCATTGGTACCATCTCCTACCATAGCAATAGTTTTCCCCATGTCCTGTTCTTTCTGCACTTTTCTGTACTTATCTTCAGGTTTGGCTTGGGCAATAACCTCATTAATACCAACTTCATCTGCTATATTTTTTGCCGTTAATGGATGATCGCCTGTTACCATAATAGGCATAATTGTCATTTTCTTTAATGACTCGATCTGAGCTTTCACGCCCGGTTTAATTATATCCTTTAATTCTATCACACCTATTATTTCATCACCATAAGAAATTATTAAGGGTGAATTACCTTTTTTTGCTATTTCTTCTACTATTTTATCAAAATCTTTCGGAGGCCTAAAAATTTTCTTCATGACGTCTGGTGCGCCTTTAAAGACAGGAATTTCATCGTTCAGATATATTCCATTTAAATCGCTTTTCCTAATGATGTGGGATCTAGCATGAATTTCTTTTCCTCTTAATGTGGTTGGCCTATAATAAGTACCGCTTTTCCTTGTCTTTGCCGAAAATTCTTCATATGTTGAAGTAATTATTGAATCTAGGTCATCGGGTATATAACCTGAATTCTGTAAAAATCTTATAATTGACTTTCCTTCTTGAGTATCATCATTTAGTGATGCTATAAATGCTGCCCTTGCCACATACTCTACTGGGTTGCCGTTAAAAGGCACAATGCTTATGGGTTCCCTCCTTCCTATGGTTATTGTACCTGTTTTATCTAGTAATACACTATCGACATCTCCTGCAGATTCTATTGCTCTGCCAGATTTTGATATTACCTTAATTTTCCACATGCGTGCGATCCCCGATATGCCTATAGCATCATGTAGCGCGCCAATGGTTGTAGGAAGCAAGCAAACATAAAAGGCAAGCAAAATAGCTGGGTTTGGTCTATATCCAAGCATATTAAGGATTACAAAAAGCGATATAATTACTGCGGTGAAGATAACTGTTAAAATGTATAGTATCAAATTTAATTCAAGTTCGCTCTGCGATTTGGGCCTTTTGGTTTTTTCAATCATATTAGCGATTTTAGAAATATAAGATTCGGCAACCGGTTTTACTACCCTGATCTTTAACCAATCGCTTGACAGTCTAGAACCTGCTATTACCTCGTCATTAACGGATTTAATTATAGGAATTGACTCTCCTGAAACTAATGATTCGTCTATTGCTGCGGCGCCATCAACGATTACCCCATCTACCGGCACAATTTCGCCGCTAGAAACTAAAATTATATCGCCCCTATCAAGTTCTTCAGGCTTGATTAATATTTCAGAAGTTCCATTGTCAACTATTTTTCTAGCAAGGTTTGCTTGAGTAACAGAAATTAGATATTTGGCGGTAGCTTTTGCTTGAAACTCTGCTAACGAATCTGCAAAAGTACCAAACCAAACGGTCAAAAATACCAATATGGCTACTGAAATATAAAATGTGTTTAACGATCTGGTAATTAGTATGTAAATCGAAATAATGAAAAATGAAATCTCAGTCATAAATAATACAGGATTTAAATAAAGATATGTAGGAGAGAGCCTCTTTAATGATTCCCAAAGCAACACAAATGACATCTTGAATTCCAATTATTATTCACCAATTAGCCATAGGACCCAAAACCAATAATGGTAATAAAGTAATTATTACTAAAAGAAATATAAATATAACCAAGGAAATGCTAAATGCAAATGTATCAGTTCTGATTTTTGAGGACGATGTACTTTTTTTCTTCTTAATGAATTCATTGGCTATTAGCAATGCAAGCATTAAAAATACATATCTACCTAAAATCATTAGAACGCCGGTTAAATAATTTAGCGCAGCAAAATTGCCCAAGGTGCCATAAAAATCCGAACCGTTATTTTCAGTAGAGCTTATGATTTCCCATAACGCTTGTGTAAAATTATTACCAATATGTGGGAACAAACCCCCCGGTAAAATAAATGGCATAAAAAGAATACCTATATAAATTAAAAGGGGATGTAAAAGAAATGCCAGTGAAGACAATTTTATCTCTTTTATGTTTAGTTTAAAATATAGATATTCTGGCATTCTACCCGCCATTAAACTAATGAAAAAAATAGTTAAAATTGTATAAACTTCAATATTCAGAAATCCGGTACCAATAGATCCTGGAGCCATGGCCACGGCCATAGCTATGATATATACTGTTAACGCGTGCGAGCTTAATCCAGAAAGTGGAGCTGAAGTTAATCCTGTATTTGAAAATATAGATGCCAAAGTTAAAATTTTTGTACTAAAATCTCCTATTCTAAATGGAAATAACGCTTGGCGTTCAAAGAGTACAATTATAGACATTAAAAGAAAAATTAGTAGCGAAGCCATCAACAGGGAAAGCCCCTCTTTTTTGTTCTTTAAATTAAGCCCAAAAAGCCAAAATAATGAAAAAGGAAATATTAACATTGATAATGATTGCACAAAATTTGTAAAAATATTAGGGTTTTGAAATGTAATGGCAGATCCCAGCATATAATAAGAACCACCGTTGTTACCTAATGTCATTATAGGTAATAAAGAACTTACCGGACCAACGGGTTCTGCTATATTAGAAAACGAAAAAAAGATTTGGGGGACTCCCATTGCCATATAAAATATAGATAAAAATAGTGATAAAGGAAAAATTACTAAAATCAATGAAGATAAGAGGTCATGCAAAAAATTTCCTATTTTGCCATATATCATTGACCTAATAAACGATATAGCCACTGAGAGTCCTGTGGCAGGGGCAATCCACTCCATAAACTGCAATGCAAAGGCCTCCCCATAAGGCTTGAACATTAGTTCGCTAGCAAAATGCTCCAGATCAGTATTTGTTATAAATGATGAAAGCGTATTAAACAACAACGACGGTGTGATATAATAACCGGGATTAAGTGATATGACCAAAATGATCCCTGATATTATCACAACCAAAAAATTAATTAATAAAATTGATATGAAATATTCCTTCCAGGTCATCTCATCGGTACTTATTTTAAAAATTTTTAATAGCCTTGATACTGGATTTGCATCGCTAAAAAATGCAAACTTTTCTAACAATGATAAAAAATAGGATAGTGATATCACCAGAATTAGAAATATCACAAATGTTAGGATCCCAGCAACAGTTTCTAATGATATCAATTATAAACTACCCCTACTCTAAATTATCCCTAGAAACTAGTCTGTATTTATAAGGTTTATGTGATTCGTCTCTTTCGAGTACTCCATCATCTACCATTTTTTTAAGTGTTCTACTCACATGTTCACGTGTCTTTCCAACAACCGCCTGTATTTCTGAGCTTGATAGCTCCCTATCCTTTAAGCTATTTATGATCAGGTTCTCAAGATCATTAATATGATGTTCTACCATTTGCTGAATGGGCACGTTCAAAGCAACTTTCTGATTTGATTCAATAGGGATTTTTTCATTAATAGGCTCAGTGTAATTGCTGGGCGATGTTTTTTTATACATTAAATCTACTTTCCATGCTATATCAGCTATTTTGTTATTTTGTAAATTTATCACATCATTTATCATTTCCATATCATTTATTCTATTATTATAACGATAAATATATGATATCGCGATTATGGATAGTATTAAAGCCACAAATGTTGTGATATCTGATATAATCGTGATATCAATCATAATTTAATTTAACATATGATTTATTTTTAAATATTGCTGTTATTAATCATATATATTATATGATATCTGCAAAAGAGAAAACTATATAAAATAATATAGCATAAGATAATTGTGGATTTATATTTAGATGAAATAATAAAGAGATCTAATTTGACCAAACTAC
>JBMFVR010000020.1:0-14299 GCA_049965895.1 Nitrososphaeria archaeon
AGGACAGTCCCCGCAGCCGTTGCAGGAGAAATTGTGAATGAATACAATGTAGGGCCAGTTCGAACAATTGTTTCAAATGCCGGTACAAAATATCACTACACAGTTATAGAGCCTGAACTCACGGAGCGTGAAAGGCAGGTCTATTCTCAGCTGATGGAGGCGGTATATTATGCCTTCAAACCCGCTGAAGGGGACCAGGTTGCTATTCTCGAGCAGTTTCTCTGGAAGGCTTCAGAGGACCTGGGCATATTCGAGGAGTTCAGGGCCTCCTATGAGGGGCTGAAATATTATCTGGTGAGGGATTCCCTGGGCTACGGCATTGTGGACGCCCTGATGAAGGACGATCATGTGGAGGAGATTTCATGCGAGGGATGGGACAGACCCGTTGCGATCATGCACAGGATGCACCCTGGAGCCGACTGGATGGACACGAACATCAAATTTGAAAGCGAGGACGAGCTTTCAAGGTTCGTGCAGAAGATCGTGATGCGTTCCGGTAAAGCCATTTCAACCGCGGTTCCGTACGTTGATGCCACAATGCCCGACGGTTCAAGGCTGGCTTCAACCTTTGGCTCAGAAATCTCCCTTCCGGGCTCAAGCTTCGATGTGAGAAAGTTCCCGAAGAGCCCCTTCACCATCCTGCACCTGATAAGGGAGGGCGTCATGACCCCCCTTCTCGCTTCTTACTACTGGCTGATAGTTGAGGCAAAGGGGTTCACGTTCATAATAGGGGCCACGGGTTCTGGCAAGACGACAACGCTGAACGCGCTGCTTCAGCTCATAAACCCCAACCTTAAGGTTGCCACGGTTGAAGAAACACCCGAGATTTCACTGCCCCACGAGCACTGGGAAAGGCTGAGAACGAGGTACACGTTCAGCGGCTCTGAAGCTGCTGGCATCGACATATTTGACCTCACAAAGCTCACACTCAGGATAAGGCCAGACTATTTAATCGTTGGGGAGTCAAGGGGAGCCGAAATCCAGTTCCTCTTTCAGGCTTCGGCTTCGGGGCACGGCTCATTCACCACCTTTCACGGCGACTCGGTTGAAAGCGCAATAGCAAGGATGACGACGGAGCCCCTTAACGTGGGGCACTCCCAGCTAATGCTCGTGTGGTCATTCCTGCAGGTGAACAGGGTCAGGCTTGAAAGCGGCCAGGTGGTGAGGAGGGCGATGGTTTCAAAGGAGGTTGACCCGCTTACGGGAGAACTCACCGAGATTTTCAGGTGGGACCCCAGGGATGGCAGGATGCGCCCGGAGACGGTTGAGGAGGTGATTTCAAGGTCAGCCAGGCTCAAAACACTTGTGAACCTCTGGGGCTGGGACGAGAAGAGGCTGGGGGAGGAGATGAGCGGGAGGATCGATTTTTTCAGGAAAATGCTTGCGGAGAACAGGTGCGAGCTCCCTGAACTTTCCGATGCGCTGAGGGAATTCTACGCAGCGAAGTACTACAGGAAAATCTCACACTGAAAGCCCCTTTTTAAGAAAGAATTTATTTTTTCTTTATGAGAACAAGGGAGCTGTCCGGGGAATATGTTAAGCTGTCCTACCTTATAGCCATCTCCTTTCTTTTTTTCACGCTCCCGGCCCACGCATCCATCTCCGGACCGTTCGGCTCGGTTCAGCTTTCGATGAACTCCGTTAACATTCAGCAAATCAGGGGAAGCTCACGGGCCGGAGAGCCAGCCTATGATGTTGCCGGCTCCGTTTACATCGGGGGCTCGTGGTATTACGTGAATTCATCCTCTGTCAGCTCAACTACATTTGTATCAAGGTGGGCTCACGCCACGAACGCATCGGCTTCATCATCTTCCTCTTCAAGCACAAGCATAACAGCTTCAACATCAAGTGAGATCCCCGCACCGCTCAAGCTCGTCGGCTCTGTTACGCTCTTCTACCCGAACAGCCTGAACGAAACCGTTAGCATGAACTTTCAAAGGAACACATATTATGTTGATGAGCTCGCGAACTTCACCACACAGCCGGTAAACACGGATGGCCTGCTTTACTACACCTATTCAGTTACTCCCGTAAACGTTACAACTGGACAGCCAGTGGGCCCCACGCTCACCGGTATGAATTCGCCGCAGGAACTTGCCCCCATTGACCTCTTTAACACGATAATCGCCCTTCCGCAGTTCAACGACACGCCTCTTGATGCTCATGCAACTCACCCCTCCCAGGAATACCCTGACCTCCCCCTCGGACCCTATTACAACCTCCTTCTAGCTGTGGGCATAATGGTCCTGGTCCCGATCGTTTTCCTTGGCATGCTTTCACCAGATGAGCGGAGGAACGGCCTTCTCGGCGCTCTGAGGAAAATATCAGGGGGCATTCTCATCATGCTGATCTTTCCGTTCGCGTACGACAGGATAGCGTATCTGATGAATACGCTGAACGTGGAAATTCTAGCCTACCCCATGTTCGCCGTGCAGCAGGTTTCGTGGGAAATAGCCCAGCAGAAACTTGCGCTCCTTGAAACGTACATGATCCTGCCCAGCTCGGTATCACCAATCACGATCCTCGAAACTGGTGTTCTTGCGGCTGGATACGCCGTGGCAGCTGTGATTACGTGGATAATGACCTTCATGCTGGGCACAGTGCGCATCCTGCTCCTTGCGGGAATGATTGTTATGTTTCCGCTTTCGGTTGCGCTGAGGGACTTTCGCTACACCCAGAAGCTCGGGAGGATAATTGAGGACACGCTGTTCGGCCTGATGCTTGCAACGGTGCTTTCCTCGGTGATGCTTTCAGTTGCAACTTACCTGCTCATGAACTGGAATTCTCCCGCGAACATGTTCAGGCTTGCTGGAATAATGCCGCAGTGGGTTGCCATAACCGCCGTCATTACGGCGATGGTTGCGGTGACCATCCTTGCCCCGTACACGGCAACAACGTACCAGACAGTTTCGCAGGTTGGCCTGGTTGCAGGAGGCGTAGCCATGTCAACATGGATGGGTGCTGTAGGCGGTGGCATAACCGGGTTTAAGGGAACAGGGGCTTTTACTGATGCGCTGAGACAGGGGCTGGCATCAGGGGGCGCTGGGTTCCTGCATTCGGGGTCAGCGGCAATAGGCGGCATTCACACAAGGGAGGAAGCATCGCGCATCGCTTCGATCTTAAGGAAGTTTGGGGGATCAGATTGAATGTGGCTTTTAAGCAGAGAACTGACTTTCTTGTGCAATGAGCACGAGAGAGATGCAGTTCAGGGTCGAGGGTGTCGACAACATATGGTCCAACTACGGAATAGTGCAGAAGGTTGGAAGCTTTGAGGGAATGCCAAAGAGGTACAAGGTCATAGAAATCAGGACAGGCAGGCCTCAGGATGTGGTCAAGTCCCCTGGCTTCATGCCCGTGCCGACTGCAGTATCAAGGCAGATAACTCACAGCGTTGCAAAGGAGCTCGGGCTGGAAATTCTGAGGGAAGACGACGACGGCTTCACATATTATGCGGAGCTCGCCTCAAAGGCAACTGGCGAGGTTGAAGTGGGAGACCTTGTCAGGTGGGGCGTGGCGGTGAGCAACAGGGTGACGGGAAACTTCAGGGCTGACGGCTATATGCTGCGCCTTGCCTGCAGCAACGGCATGCTCAGGGCCGAGGAGAGCGAGGCGGCATCGATAACAAAGGGCAGGGACATGGAGAAGATGCAGGAATCACTTCTTACGAGGGTTCAGCTGCTTCAGGAAACTTTTGAGGAAAAGCTGGAGTTTTTCAGGTCGCTCAAGCAGTACAGGATGAACCAGAGGTTCGCAGAACTGCTTGCGAAGAGCTTTCCTTCGCCAATCATCCAGGGCGTTGTCAGTGTGAAGAAAAAGCACGTCGAAGGATTCACTGAAAAGAACCTGTGGCAGGCATACAACGACATAACATATCAGCTTTCTCACCGGAAACTGAAGCCAAGCACAAGGTTTTCATGGGGCATTAAGGCCACCAGAATTTTCGAGGAGTGGGTGGAAAACCAATGAAGAGCGAAAGCGCAACCCAGGAAAACGAATTTTCAAGGGAAATTTCATGCTTCAAGTGCTCTCACTTCCCGGTCTGCGAGTATTTCCGAGAAATCCAGCAGGTAACCACCGTCCCAGAAGCTGACAAATTTCAGCCATTCAGGCCAGAAGGCATTGCCAGGCTCTGCAGGTTCTATCTGCCCGACCCATTTTCTTGAAGTATTTTTATTTTTTATTTTTTATTTTGTGTTCTTAAGCTCCACTGCAGTTCAAAACTTCAGCCCATCTCTTCCTGAACATCTGATTTCAGTGAAAGCTCTGGATCACGAAATTTTTGTTCAGCTGTGCTAATAATTTAGAGAATGTGTATCATAGGGGGAAAGATTTAATAAAAAGTTTCCCCCTATACTGATATTATGAATATAAAGGAATACATGTTGAGCAAGAAAGACGATATAAAAAATTTGAGGGTTTATCCAAGAGATATAAATATAAAATCGTCAAAAGAGTTCATTACTTCTATAGTTGGTCCCAGGAGGGCCGGAAAGACATACCTTTTGTACGATTTGATTCTCAACAAACTAAAGTTAAACGATGAAGATTACATATTTATTAATTTTGAAGATGAAATGGTCAACAAACTTGAATCAGCTTTGAACATCGTAAAGCAGCATGTGGAAATTTACGGAAAAGCCCCCGAATACCTATTTTTTGATGAAGTCCAGAATTTAGAAGCCTGGGAGAGTAAGATCTATACTTTGTATGAAACAAAAAGGTACCACATATTCATAACAGGATCATCTTCAAAGTTACTATCAAAGGAAATTTCAACGCAGTTAAGAGGAAGGAGCATAAACTACGCTGTTTTCCCTTTCAGTTTTAAAGAAATCCTCAATGTAAAGGATTTCAGCATAAAGGAATACTATTCAGCTTACGAAAAGGGAGGATTGCTTAACCTGCTCAATGAACATTTGCAGAATGGCGGGTACCCTCAGATCTATCTGACAGGCATCGAGCCGAAGCTATTTTTTAATTCACTGTTAGAAGCCATATTTTACAGGGACATCGTTGAAAGATATAAAATCAGGGAAACCAGCATTTTGGGGCTTCTGATAAAATTTTTGTCAGGTTCTTTTTCATCAGAATTTTCAGTAAACAAAGCCTATAACACTTTGAAATCAATGGGGATGAAAATATCCAAAAAAACCGTGTACAGCTATACGCAGTACCTGGAAAATTCCTTTTTGATCTTCTTTATAAAAAACTTCAGCCCATCCATAAGAAACATGGAGCTTGTCAGCAAAAAGGTATACTCTGTTGACAACGGGTTGGTTAATTACTTAACGGGAAACGAATTAAACGCAGGAAGGTTGATGGAAAACGCTGTTGCCTTAAAATTAAAAGAAGAAGAATACGGCACATTTATAAGCGTTTTTTATTACAAAGGCGCCAATTATGAAATAGATTTTCTGGTCAAAAAAGGGAACGATATAAAACAATTAATTCAGGTTTCACATGTAAACAGTTTCGACGAACTGGATAAAAGGGAGTACAGGGCGCTGCTAAATGGCTATGAAGTATTTAAGGATTACAACCCTAAATTGTTGATAATAACTTGGGATTATGAGGATGAAAAATTGATAGATGGCAAAAAGATCAAATTTGTTCCTTTATGGAAATGGTTGCTGGACTGACATCGCTAAAGGCTGTTCAAAACTTTCACCTGGTTTTATGATAAGACCTTACCATTTGGCCGGCTGTACCTGTTGGAAATCAGTTTTAAGATCCGACAGGACTAACCCAGGAATTGGAAGCTTCGTGTGAAAATATCATTGATTGATGGCTCCGACGGTCTAACAGCTGAACGTTACCGCTCTGCTGGCAAGGCTGTTCACTTTATCCGCCATATCGGGCCTGAAAGTTATCCTGCTTTTTAAAAATAAAACCAGCTCGTCCTTTATGTCAATATTTGCACTGTGGGATGCTGCGCTGTAGTGGTTCAGGAAAAGGCAGCACAGCTTAAAATCATCGGTGAGCATTATGATATTGCCGCATATTTCAGACAGATCCTTTTTAAATTTTTCAGAGGTATCTGCCTCTTCCCAGTCTATGCCACAGATCCCTTGCTTTGATATAATGAAGTTTCTAAGTGTGCAGTCGCCCTTGCTTATGCCGTACATGTGCAAATTGGCCATCCAGGAAGCAAGCATTTTCAGGGTTTTTGCGTTGAGCAAATCATGAACCAGTGCGCCGGGCACATATGCCATGATTAAAACATTTCCATCGATTGCTATTGGCTCAGGTGCATTAAACCTGCCGTTTAAGGCGCTAAGGAATACCCATTCATTTTTTGCGCTATCGTAACTGGCAAATTTTTTCATAACCGAAAGTTTACCTTCACGCTTTATGAGAAAAACTTCGTTTTTCCTGCTGGTGAATTTCCTGATTATTTCGTAATCCTGCAAAGGCATTCACTTTTTCACAACGGATTTCGTGTAGATCACGAAGGGAGTAACCAGCAGGCCAAAAACAATGCCTTCAGGCAATGATGCCAGCGTTCTGAATACTACGAAATTTGGATTGAACAAATACCCGTGCACAAATGATCCCCAGAACCCCATGAAGAACAGTGGAACAGATACAGAATACGCGATCCCGCCTATCACCCCATCCAGAAAGGACATGCCCCTGGTTGACATGAACTTGTTCTTCCTGATGATCAGCCACATGTCAATTATGAACGCATATGCGATAACATCGCCAATTATCCAGAATGGTTCGCCGCCAAATCCGTAGTGGGTAATGTCCCCCAGCAGGTCAAAAACTATGATTGTTATGCCCACTGAACCCGGCTTTCCAACCAGCGCCGCAACCAAAAGAAGGAGATATATGTCGCCTATCATTGAAATGTTAAAGAAATCGTTGAGAATTGAGACAGAGGGCAACAGGGGAGCCACAAAGTAATTGTAGACAACAAGGATGGCTGCCGCAAGGCCAATATACGATGCATCACGCGTTGTAAGTATTGGGCGCTTCTTATCCGCATTCCAGTACACAAGAAGGGAGCCAAGGTATATGGCTACAAGCAGAACCATTACGGGCCACGGTATAACGGTGTATGTGTTAAAATGAACCCCATTCCATACCATGCTTGTATTAACTATATATGGTTATATAAATATTATTTTAAACAAGTATGATTAATTAACCCGGCATAAATTTGGAACCATGCCATGACCGTCATGCAATTGCAATCAAGGGAAACCCGCAAGATCCTTCACCGTCCGTAGATTATTTGAACGATGTTTCAGTGGGAAAACACCGGTATTTTCATGCTTGGCCATTGCGTTTTTTATTTTATGCTATAATGCCAGAAGCACAGCTCTATCGGCACCGTTTTCAGCAGCGCCAATAAGTTTAGATTAAGGGCAATTGTTTTAAAAGGAATGTTAGGGGTTTGAGGAAAGCCGTAAATCTCAACCGATGAGATGCAAGGTCTTACAGGAAATTTACGCAAATCAGCTGTTGTTAAAATCTTTTATCATACTTATGAATCCAAGAGGTAGTGTGAGAACATGCGCCAGGAGCGCATTAACAAACATGACTCAGTCTTACTACCTGTGCCCGGAGCACTACCGGGAGTTGCAGGTGAATGAGAAAAAATGAAGTGGGTGTTGACGCGCATAAGTGCAATGAAAGCAGTAGAGGGAAAAACCATCTTTTCCAGCTTCTGTTCAAGGTCATTTATTTCCTGTTCTAAAAGCCTTGTTGAATGCGTGGCATGATTTTTGTGAGCATAAACACAAAAGCGGCGGCTTTGAATCAAATAAATGAGAATGAATTAAGATTTCATGCGACGATTTCAGCCTTATTTTTAGGTATGTAGTTAACCGTAAATGCTGAGATCACCGCGGTAAGGAGCGAAAAAGCAAGGGCCGTAAGGAATATGTACCTGAAAGCTATTGGACCTGCTTCGGTGAACATCGTCATGCCCAGGAGCTTCAGTGAATATATTACGTTGTATTTGTAGGTTGTCATAAACGTTGCCGCAAGCACCGGCCCTATCGATGAACCAAGGTACCTGACCATCGTGTTGAACCCGAGCCCAACAGCCACGTTTTCAGCCGGCATGGATACCGCGATCATGTTGACTATCGGTATCATGAGAGACACCACACCGACGCCGGCTATGAAAGAATCGATCACCAGCAGGGTAGGTCCGGAGCGCTCAAACGCAAGCAGCCAGAAACCCACTGCTGACACTATTGATCCGTAGAACAGCACCGGCTTCGGGCCCAGGCCGGTTGTTGCTGAGCCAACAAGGGGGGCAATAAATATCATTGCAAGTGTAGCAGGAAGGAGGGTTAGGGCGGCGCTTATTACCGAAAGCCCGAGGCCGTACGGCGGGACCTCCTCTGCGTAATAGATCACTCCAAGGAACAGGGTGAACATCGAAATCCCGGAAAACAGGCCCGCCAGGTTGGCTACCATAACGTTCCTCCTTTTCAGGATGCTCAACGAAATGAGCGGATTTCTGCTCCTGCCAGCATAGGCCACAAAGCCGAAAAACAGGGCTAATCCCGATACAAGTAAGGCTGTTTGCTCTGCAGAAAACCAACCATTGTACGGTGTTTCTGTTAGGTAAATGAGGACCAGCGCTGTTCCGGAAGCAAGAAGCACTGTGCTTGCATAGTCAACTCTCTCCCTTGCAACTGGCGTTATATTCTTGATCACAAGCCAGGCAAGAAGCAGGAGCGTTGCGGCAAGGATAAAGCCCACATGAAACATTGCCCTCCAGCCCATGTACTCCTCGATGTACGCTCCCGCTATCATGCCTATTGTCATGCCTATTGCCACCATGGCGCTTATGATCCCCTGGGCCGTGGCCACCATTTCCTTCGGGAATATGTCGGTTATTATTGCCAGGCTCAGCGGGAACAGGGAAAACCCTATTCCCTGAACTGCCCTGATCCCTATCAGGAAGTACACGTTTGGGGAGAACCCTGCAAGAAGCACCGCTAGGGTGTAAATGAAAAGAGATGCTATGTACAGCCTTTTCTTGCCGTGGATGTCGCCAAGCTTGCCAAAAAGGGGCGCTACGGCCGCCCCGACCACAAGGTATATTGAAAGAATCCATGCTGCCTGCTCGTTTGTGGCTGAAAGCGCAGATTCTATGTGAGGCAATGACGGTATCACCATGGCTTCTACGTACATGGTCAGCATTGTAACTGTGGTGAGAACTCCAAGAATGAGGTATGGCCTGCCTCCCCCGGAGCCCAAGCAGCCTACTTCCTCCTTCTGCCCAGGACAACCATCACGGCAAGCACGGCTATTACAATTGCTGCAACTGTCAGTATCAGGGAGCTTCCGTCAAACAGCGAAAATGCCGGCGAAATCTTTATTGGCACTTCAATTACCTGGTGCATCAGCTGCATTGTCGGCTCCTGGTACCATGAAATTAGAATGGGAAGGTAATATGTGCCCGGCTTCAGGCCCGAGCTGACGCTTATAACATATGTGGCGTTTGACAGCTGGCCTGGAATCATGTTCCCCAGCGTGCTGTTCACTGATTCGGCGGCAATTATCGGGTTCTCGCTGGAAGGCGCATAGGGTGTGAAAACCGGATTGAAAAGCATTGTAGCTGTAACAAACCTGGCTTCGGCACTGCCGCTGTTTTCAATCTGGATCGTTACATAAGCGTCCGAAGAGCCTGAGTTCACAGCGCCATAGGATTCAGACGACAGAGTAAAATTGGCAGACGGCAGGACTTCAATTGGCACGGTTATGTTCCAGCTTCCTGCCGTGGAGCTTACGAAAATTGTCGAGCTGTAGTTGCCAGCTTCGCTGCTTTCTAACGAAAACGGAAACGTGAGATTAATGGGCTGGCCCGGCGGCAGATATGCAATGAATGCGCTGCTGGAACCGGCATAGAGCGGGGCAAGCGGACCATGGTACGTTATGCTGACGCTCAGGTTCTGAACCTGAACGTTGCCGTAATTGACCAGGAATGCTTTGAGCTCACCGGCCCTTTCACCTGAATAAATTACCGCCGGGCAGGTTCTGAAGCCAGCTAGCTTTATGCCGTAGAAACCTGTAACTGGAAGCGAGAAGTTTACAAGCTGGGAGCCCGGTTCAATGCCCTGCGGACCCAGCACAGTGTACGAAGCCTTTATGCTTTCGTTGTAGACCATTGTGCTTGCTCTGGGGCTGACGTTAAACAGGCCGAACAAGGTAAGGGTTGTGCCCGGCGTTATTTCAGGAATTGATAATGTAATGTTCCCCTGACCCCTGGCTGGGGTTATTGGAAATCCGGGGACTACCTTGAGGCTGACGTTGTACAGCGTTACCGGCCCGATGTACCTTACCTGCACAGTGAGGGGCATGTTGTATGCTCCAGGATAAGCAGTTAATACGGTTGAATTAAAGCCCCAGTAGGAACTGGCGGCAAAGTACTGGCTCTGCGCCGCGTAGCCCGGCATGACAGGGATGGCAAAGATCAGCATCAGGGCAAGCACATAGAGGAATCTGTGGTTCATGGCATTACGATATATCTAATAGTTTTAAAAATATTCTGGATTTTCATGAAGCCCATATACCGGGAAACTACACAGCGAGAGGGGGTCAGCGCCTTCTGATATTTTCGCTAACTTGATATTTTTAGCAATGGCAACGCTTATAAATTGATGAATTAAAAATTACAACATGAGTGATTACAAGAGCATAAGCAAAAGGCGAAGCGAAACCGATTACATAATGCCGTTATGGCTGCCATTTCTGCCCATCATTATAGGCTTTATTGGTGGAATAGTGGCAGGGGTGCTGTTAATCTTTTATGCATATTCATTGCCTCCAACTGCATTAAATGGGTCGTCGGCAACGATTCCCACTGCCACCCAGATGGCTGTGCCAAATTATCTTGGCCTGATCTTTGCGCCGTTTATGATAATAGTTTACGTTATAAGCGCAGCTTCAGCAGCGTTGATGGGCTATGTGATTTACAGGCTGATAAAGAGGTTCAACGACCATGCATTAAGGATGAAGGCGCTTTTCGGGTCAGTTAACCAGGACGGAAGGGAAAATCAGGTGATAAGCGAAATCGATTCAATCCCCAGAAGGGACCCAGCCGAATGGGCCATATTAATAGCTGTGTTTTCAATAATTCCCTTTCTATCGATAGTTGCAGCTGTGCTGACCTTTTACATATTTCACTCTCTTAACAAGGACTTTGTGAAAATTGAAAGAGCAGAAAACAACGGATTTATGCAGATTGGATGGAAGGGTGACAGATATTTTAAAATGGTTGACAGGAGCACCGCCCTTTACATTGTTCTGAGCATAATAACTGGCGGCATTTTCATGCTTTACTGGATATACACCGTTGCAAAGGACCCGAACGAGCACTTCAAGGAGGACTGGCGTATCGAAGATTCAATAACTCCATCCTAGGTTTTTATTGGATACATGCAAACAGTGCCGAGATCTGCTGATTGCTTCCCTCCTGCTTTTAAAATGAATCCCATGCTCTAACAAACATTAGCCCGATAGCGTGGCACGAAAGCTTTCGCTCTGAAAAGGAAAATAACTTCTGAAAATGGATAGAAGCGCTGTTATAGAGCTGAGGGGTTGATCTGCCCATGGTGGAAGGGGTTCTTACATGGGCTGAAAGCTTCGCCCTTCACGGTGAGAGGGGGTCAGCAAGCCACTTTTAAGACACAAGTTTATCGTTTAGCATGATAAGCGTAACCATCATTAATTTTGATGGAAGGGCAATCGGTAGCTACTATGATAAGACCTTTGAAATTGAAATAGTTGGCGACGTGGTCACTTTGAAGGCAAAAGGAATTCTCGAAGAGTATCACAGCTTCCCGTTCATCGTGCGTGAAGTGAAGGAGGATGGTTGAATTTTATGAGCTCAAGCCGGTAAATTTTTTCAACCTGAAGCAGGAGGAAAGGGAGGCGGCAATTAACAGCTTTGTGGGGCTCATCAATTCCCTTTCCGCACCGGCATCGTTCTTTATCACAACAGCCGTGAACGAAACAAGCGTGAAGGACTATACAATAAAGCAGCCATATAAGAGGTACTTTGTTGCAAGCGAAGAGGTCATGGACTGCGTTCTGGCATCTTCCGGGCTGAGGTTTGCAAAGGTGAGTGAACTTCCTCGTCTAAGCATTGCCGGCGTCGTAAAGAACTTTATGGTTCTGAACGGGGGAGGACTTGCAAGGTCGTTCAACGCGTACGCCCTTCCGAAGGTGCTCCCCAGCGGTTTTCTCACAAGGATTTACGACATCTCCCACGAAATACGCCTTGACATCAGACCGACGGACGATGGGTCCATAATCGAAAGGCAGTACCATTTAGCTGACGAAAAGGTGAAACTCCTGGGCGACAGGGCAGACCCCTCGCTTGTCCTTTACCACGATTCCCTGGAGAAGGCAAGGTACAGCATCGCTGCTGGGCTTGAAAGGCTGTTTGAGATCAGGCTCGTAATAACGGTCAGGGGAGAGAACATGAATGAGCTGCATGAAAGGTCGGTGGCACTTGTCAGGGCGATGAACTACATCGAAGGGCCGAATTACGTGCAGGATGCCCTCTACTTTCTAGGGCAACCCAGGTGGGCCCAGGGCAGGTGGCTCTACGTCACTTCCTCTGGCATTGCACCCTTCTTCCCGTTCGCCGGAATGGACATGATAGACCAGAACGGCGTGTTTTTGGGCAACAACCTGTACACGGGCAACGCGGTCATATTTGATGTGTTTGAGAGGGAGAACTACAACGTCTCGGTCCTGGGCCTCACTGGCTACGGAAAATCGTTGCTGCTCAAGGTATGGCTTTCACGCGTGGCACAGAAGGACCATGGGGCGCAGATGTTCGTTTTTGATTCGATAGTGAAGCCCGAATACGCCCTCGGGTCCGACGGAACCTTCGAAACTTCGCTCGCGAAAGATATAGGCGCCCAGGTGCTCAGGTTCAGCGAGGGGGAGTTCGGGTTTGACCCTTTCTTCGTGTTCGAAAGCAGAAGGGATGCGGGGGAGTTCATAAGGTCGCTGGTCAAGCTAGACGAAAGCTCGGACGAAACCGTTGAACTTCTATCAATTGCAACGGAATCAAAATCAATCACCGAGCTTGTTTCAAAAGCCGGAGGTTCGCTGAAGAAGAGGCTTGAAGCAGAGCTTGATCCGGTAATGAGGTTCTTCACGGGGAAAACTGACCTTTATGACAGGGCGGTTTTTGTGCTTTCAGACATACCGTCGCCGTTCGTCAGGGATGCAGTTGCCTTCCTTGTGCTTGCCGGAGTGTGGGGCACAGTTAAAGCCCAGCCCGTCAGCATAAGGAAATACATAGTTGTGGACGAAGGGTGGGCGTTCGTTGAGCTGAACCCGAAGACTGGGAAGCCGTACTTCCCGATGGCGGTGGAGTTTATCCCGGAGATTACAAGGACCGGGAGGCACTATGGCGTTTCATTCATCCTCTCGTCGCAGCTTGTTTCGGACTTTGCTGGCGGGCCTGGTAGAGTCCTGATCGAGAACTCCGCAACGAAAATCATCCTGAGGCAGGATTCAGCGTCGCTTGAAAAGCTAAGCTCAATGCTGAACCTTTCAGAAGACGAAGCAAAGCTTATACTTTCGGCCAGGCCCGGTTATGGAATTATCAGCACCCCGGAGGGCAGAGTTCCGTTCTATAACGTCGTGCTTAATGATGAGCTTGCAAAGTACACAACAAAGCCGGCACATTAGCGCCGGTCTGGACTTTTTTGCATGAAACAAGATTTTCATTTCATATAAATTTTGCCAAAAATTTGTACCGCGCATTTTCTGTACATTTTTCAAACAGGGAAAAACCAAATTCATTTATCGGGCGGTTTGGTCAACAGGCTTTGCTCAGAAGGCTTTCAGGGTGGCACGCCTGCCTTCATCAATCAGCTAGTCCCATGCGATCAACACCGTGCTGCAATTGGGCCCATTGCCTGCCTTTGCCAGCACCCATCCAACGGACTTCGTCCAGGAGCAGAACGTGGGCTCCCTGCCGTAAAGCTCGATATAAGTTCTTACAACTTCCCTGATTTCATTGTACCCCAGATTCATGAGCCTCGGGTCTTCAAAGCTGGCATACAGTGTATTGGCGTCTCTTTTTGAAAGGAGAAAGTCAGCCCTCCTGTGGCCAGCTCGGTTCCGGGTCAACTCTGGCCCCCTCTAGCCGTGAACGCCAAAGCTTGTTTATGCAAGCCTGCTGCTGTTTCAGCCTGCAAAGGCGAATTTCTGCATTTATCCAGAAATATAAACTGCAGTACAAATGAGAATTTATAGTCAATAAAAAAGGTACATTTATATTATAGTATGCACTAATGTTATTAAT
>JBMFVR010000021.1:0-14188 GCA_049965895.1 Nitrososphaeria archaeon
CATTATCAAAGACAAAGGAGATAACCCAGGTTCTTCTTAAATTAAAATTAGATGCGGAACTTCAAAGGGTAAAAGAAAGGGGAAATGGACCACTGATAGTTACAAGCTCAAAAAACAGCCTATATAAAGCAGCAAATAATATTTCAGGTGTCCAGGCTGTGCCAGCTAACGATTTGAGCATTGTACACCTAGCTCCAGGTGGAGTACCAGGGAGACTTACAATTTACACAAATTCATCATTAGGTGTGCTAAGTGAAAGATTCAAGGAAGTGAATGTATATGGATATTGATACAGCTCATAATATAATAAAAGGAGTATACAAAACAGAAAAGACAGTAGACCTTATTTCAAAGCAAAATAGATTGGCATTTATAGTTAATGATAATGCTAATAAACAACAAATAAAAGAGGCAATTGAATTGCTGTACAATGTAAAAGTAATAAAGGTTAATACTGCAATTGGCATAAAGGGCAAAAAGGCTTATGTAAAGCTCGCTCCTCAGAATTTAGCTAGTGAGTTAGCCACAAAGTTAAGTGTGATTTAAAATGGGAAAGCATATTTTAACTCAAAGAAGAGGAAGGGGGACATCACAGTTCAGATCTAGACAAACCGCTAAAGTGAGTTCAACTAGGTACCCCATTACTGATCTTACAAAGACATTAATGTATACTGTAAAAAACATAATACATGAAAGTGGTAGATTAGCACCTCTGATGGTAGTTAGCGGCCAAGGAAATACGTTTTACATGCCTGCTGCAAAGGGGATAGAAGAAGGTCAAAAAATCTATATAGGGCCTGCTGCTCCAGTGAAGGACGGGAACATACTCCCAATTGGTAATTTGCCCGAAGGCACTCTAATTTACAATATTGAAAGGGTTTTAAATGATGGCGGTAAGTTTGTCAAGAGTGCTGGAGATTATGCAATAATCATGGGTCACGAATCAGGATGGACAAGTGTTAAAATGCCATCAGGAAAAAAAATTATGCTTCCATCATCTGTGAGGGCAACTGTAGGAATAGTTGCAGGTGGTGGTGTTGATGAAAAACCTATACTCAAGGCGACACTCCGCAAGATGGCAATGAAAGCTAGGGGAAGAAAATACCCATTTGTAAGGGGAATTGCGATGTCAGCAGTTTACCATCCACATGGAGGTGGAAGGCATCAACACCCTGGTAAGCCAACAACCGTTGCTAGAAACACCCCGCCTGGCAGAAAGGTGGGCAATATAGCAGCAAGAAAAACTGGCAGAGGTAAGTAAAACTTGATAGAAAGCTTTTTATTCAATAAAATTTAGAGTGGATTTTAATGCCGAGAGAGTTTAGATATCGTGGATACACCACTAATGATTTGATTAATATGCCATATGATCAGCTCTTTCAAATATTACCATCAAGGGCAAGAAGAAGCTTAAACAGGCTTGGCGCTGAAATGAATCCTGGCAAGAAGGTTCTTTTTGAAAAACTAAAACAGCAGAGAGAAACAACAAAGACCCATGACAGAGACACAATAATTTTACCATTTATGATTGGCAAGAAATTATCTGTTTATACAGGAAAAGAATTTGTGCAGATTGAAATAAAACCAGAAATGATAGGCCACTATCTTGGGGAATATGTAAGCCCAATAAAGAAAGTTGTGCACGGAACACCTGGTATCGGCGCAAGCAGGAGTTCACTTTACGTTCCGCTTAAATGACTTCATAAGCTCCATCTGCAACTTTTGTTTTCTTTACAATAACTTTAATATTGTATTTACTATATACATCTTTTATTTTTCCTTCAAAATTTTCTTCAGTAGAATAAATTATAAGCGAAGGGCCAGCTCCACTTAAGCAAACGCCCTCAGCACCATTACTAACAAGATCGGATTTTATATCACTAAAAAATGGAACAAGACCTGCCTGTTCTCTTATTTGTTGGTGGTAGCTGTTTTCATTAATTGCCATTGCAATATTTGTAGTGTCTCCATACAATACGCCTTCAATGAGCTTTATTAATGCATATTTTTCATTTACATATTGTGCATAGTCCACTGGCATGCCAAGTGACTCTCTTGCTTTCTTTGTCTTTGCTTCTTCAGTTTTAATCTCCGGTATAGCAACATAGAATTCCATATCTCTAAATATGGAAAAGGCGCGAAATGGATTTTTAGAAAAAACGAACGAAAATCCACCCAGAAGGCTTGCTGAAACATTGTCTGCATGGGGTGTTCCTGAGAATGCTCCTTCTACATTTGCTGCTATATCAACAAGATCATTCATGCTTAATTTAGAATTTATCATTAAATTAGCCGCCAATACGCCTGCCGCAGCAGAAGCACCACTTGATCCCAATCCCTTTCCTACAGGTATTCCCTTTGTAAGCTTTATATCCACTCCAAAGGTAGCTCCAGCTCTTTTGAAAACTTCTTCAACAGCTTTAGTAGCAGTATTTTCTACAGGAATACTCGTATTGCCGGTTACAGTGCTTTTTATTCTGTTTTCGTCATTATATGATATTTCAATTTCATCATAAAAGGCATCAAGTGCTACTGCTGTTGTATCAAATCCAACCGACAGGTTGGCTGAACTGCTGTATGCCCTAACCTTAACGTGCTTCCTTGCAGGCTTCATCATGCTCGTTCCTCTATTTTATTCAATATTCTATGTGCAAGGTCCAAGTCAGCAATTGCGTCATCAACTTCACCAGGGAATTTTCCCTCACCATTAAGGTATCTAATGAAAGCTTCATCTTCAGCCTTTAATAAATCAACCCCATTTCCTTTTGTTATCAATTCCTTTCCACCAGTTAGGCATTTTGATTCCTGTGTAATAAAATTAGATGAAACGACAGTTCCATGACTTACACCTATTCCCATCCTGAGCCGCTCATTAGATACCCATGAAGCAACAAGGTGGGCTGTGCCATTTCTACTTTCAACTGTGGCAGTTACAAAAATTTCCCTTTTATCAGTATCTTTTACACTCCATGCACTGGATACATGTGTTGGCCCTAGAAGGTGATTTACTATGTTAATATCATGTATCATAGTGTCAAGCACAATGCCGACATCCTTTATTCTTTCAGGGCGAGTGCCAACCCTGAACAATGTGAGCGATAGTTTATCCTTATCTTTTAGACAATTAATTAATGATATCACTGCAGGGTTAAACCTTTCTGTATATCCTATCACCAGTTTGCTACCAGCTTTTATTTGATTCTTTACAGCAAGAGCCTGATTCATATCAACTACCATGGGTTTTTCCACGAGCAAACCCTTACCTGTCTTCAAAATATTCAATATTATCTGTGCGTGTGTTGATGCTGGTGTGGCTAATATAATTCCATCGGCGTCAGACTCTAGCATTTCATCTAATTGCTGCATTACGCTAACACCGTGAGTTTGTGCAATATTTTTTGCCCTAGTAATGTCAGAATCGTAAATGCAACAAAGTGCCCCCAAACTACTTAGCGCTTTTGCATGATTTGAACCCCAAATTCCAGCCCCTATTATTCCTACTTTGACCATTTTTTCCATAATGGTTTTACACTCCATATAATAAAGCTTAACTATGAACGTCATTGAGTTGTTACTCTATGAGCATTCTGCGCTCAGAGTGATAAGGAATGAATGGGAAAACGGGTATCAAAGAGTCCAATTTGAAAGGTTAAATGATTTTATAATAAATCACCATGCTAAGGTTGAAGATAAATACGTCTTCCCTAAAATTAAATTTTTTAATTCTGAAGATAAATCTCTAATAAAAGAAATTGATAGAATAAGTGCTGATCATAAGTTGATACAAACTCTTGGAACCAATCTGGTAAATTGGATAAATATAAATGACGAAGATATGATTAAAAGAAGGATGCCTCTTTATTGGAAAATTCTTTCTGAGCATAATATTGAAGAAGAAAAAACAATATTCCACAGATGGAAGGGCGATCTCGAAAATATAGATGATATAATTGAAAGTATAAAAGCATTCGGAAAGGAAGAATATATTAAAATTACAGGTGTTTCCAGTTTAATGCTGGAGATGTATTTGGCACCATGATTAATGAAGTCAATTTAGATGTTGACGGTCACAATGTGAGGTATTTCGAAGAGGGAAATGGGAATGCAGTTGTTCTTCTTCATGGAGCTTCATTCAATGCAGAAATATGGGTGAAGACTGGGACATTAAGCTCTATAGCAAAGGCCGGATGGAGATCTATTTCTGTAGACATGCCGGGCTTTGGTAAAACAGAGCGAAATGAGTACGATACAGTAGCATCATTTCTTGAAAAATTATTTGAAAGACTTGGAATAGAAAGGGCGGTGATAATGGGTGCCTCACTGGGAGGAAGGGAAGCTCTGTCATTTTCTGTCAAATACCCAGAAAAGGTAATTGGGCTGGTGTTGGTTGGTGCTGTAAGTGTCTGGATGTATGAAAACATGCTTTCAAAAATAAAGGATCTGCCAGTGCTCTTGATCTGGGGAAGTGAGGACAACATTTCACCTAAAGAAAACTATCAAATTATCATAAACCACCTTTCTAACTCGAGATTAAAGTTAATTGGTAAAATACACCCGTGCTATCTTGAAGAGCCAGAAGTATTCAATAAAGAAGTATCTGAATTTTTAAAGTCAATAATTTAATGGCTCAGTTGTTAATTTGTTCTTTATAGAGCAGAATGAGCATATTTCTCTTCCCATTGATGTCGGTCTTCCACATAATTTGCATCTGCCCACGTCTTCATCTTTTGAATAGGTATTATAGAGCAAAGGCCTGATTTGTTTTTCAAATGTTTGCACAAGATTTATCATCGTACCTGGCATTTCTTTTTCCATTTCCTTTAACATATTGCCTACCCTTTCTTGAAATACTGATCCAAATTCTGATGAATAGGGGCACGGGTCATAAATAAATGGGAATCCCCTCAAAATAGCATAATGTAATATTTCGCTTTCCGGGGTGAAGAAAAGAGGTTTAACCTTCTTTATTTTATAACCCCTGTCAGGTGGATTTACTAGTGCATTTCTTGCTAGGCTTTCCAAATTACCGTGAATATATCCCGAAAATATGAACTGAGCCATATCATCCAGATTATGCCCCGTAGCAAGTGTATCAGCATTTATTTCTTCAGCTGCTGCGTTTAATATATATCTTTTAGATAATCCACATACACTGCACACTGGCCTCCCAGTTCTATGTTTTGCCTTATCAATGGTAAAGCCATATTCTCCTTTAAGATCTATGACTTTATATTCAACTCCCGAACTTTCAAAGTTTTTAACTGCTGTTTCTACACTCTTTTTAGAATATCCAGTGCCCACATCTATCCCAAGATCAATCGTAAGCCCTACGATTTCAATATTCAATTGATCCGAAGATTCCTTTAGAAGGTGAAGTAGGGTGGTGCTGTCCTTCCCTCCTGACACAGCAACTGCTACCCTTTTAGAATTCTCAAAAAGTTTGTATTTCTTTGCATCTCTGATGAACCTTTGGTTGAACCAGTTCAAAAAATGTTCTCTGCATAAATACAGTTTCATATATGGAATTTCTCTTACAGCATCTCTATCACATTGACTGCATTTCATTGTAATTTATAGAAAAAGATGTGGTTATATTAAAGCGTCTCTGTTATTTTGAAAAACCCATGTAATGTATATATACTCTTATGGAGAATACAATTGTATGAGCGAAGAAAAAGTTGATTGGTATCTGGACTTTGTAGACAGTAAAAGAGAACCGAAAAATGATGAAATACAGCTACTTTTTAAAGTTACACCAGCAAAAGGTTTTAGCATTGAAGAGGCTGCGGGCAGAATAGCAAGTGAAAGCAGTGTAGGAACATGGACCACTCTTTCTACATTGACCAAAGACACAATTAATAGAATGGCAAAGGCATATAGAATATCAGGTGATCTGGTTTGGGTAACATATCCGCTTGAACTATTTGAGCTTGGAAGCATACCGCAGCTGTTTTCGTCAGTATTTGGAAATATTTATGGAATGAAGGCAGTTTCTAGATTAAGGGTTATGGATATTAGATTCCCTGAAGAGTATGTTAAGAGCTTTAAGGGACCTGGATTTGGGCTGGAAGGCGTAAAAAAAATACTCAAAGTCAGCGGCAGACCCATACTTGCAACTGTGCCAAAGCCTAAACTCAGCCCCAGCGCAGAAGCTCACGCGAAAATAGGTTATGAGATATGGGTAGGTGGAGAAGATCTGCTCAAAGATGATGAAAATCTTACAAGCCAGCCATTTAATAAATTTGAAGACAGAGTAAGAGAAGTTTTCAGATATAGGGATAAGGCTGAAAAGGAGACCGGAGAGAGAAAGAGCGCTTTAATAAATATCACGGCAGAAACTGAAGAAATGAAAAGAAGAGCCAAGCTGGTTAAAGACTATGGTGGAGAATTCATAATGATAGATATACTTACAGCTGGATGGTCAGCAGTTCAAACATTAAGGGATGTTGCTGAGGACCTTGGACTCGCGATTCATGCACACAGGGCATTTCATGCCGCATTCGATAAGATACCAGACCATGGAGCTACAATGCTGACCTTAGCTAAAATATCAAGGCTTATCGGCGTTGATTTATTACACATAGGAACGGGTGTTGGAAAGATGGAAGGAACAAAAAGTGAAGTGATAAGACACAAGGAGGCAATAACACTTGAGGATGTACCGCAAGAAGATATCTACTTTTCACAGAAATGGTACGGTCTTAAACCGATAACTCCTGTTAGTTCAGGAGGGCTGCACCCAGGTTTGATCCCTGCATTGTTAGATTATATGGGCCCGGATATTGCAGTACAAATTGGAGGTGGGGTCCTTGGCAATCCGCTTGGAGCAAGGGCTGGAGCAAAGGCAGCTAGAGATGCTATAGAGGCATGGCAGAAGAAAATTCCGCTTGAAGAATACGCAAAAAAGAGCAAAGAATTAAAGGCAGCCCTTGAGAAATGGGGAACTAAGAGCTTTGAGTGATTAAACTATCTCATTAATTCCATTTTTTATTTCACTAATTTCATTCAATAATTTTTCTTCAATCTTTTCTTTTCTTTCAATGTAATATTGATATATTTTTAATGCCTTTTGTTTAATTTGATTTACATTGTAAAATGGCACACCAGCTCTTCCAATACTTGATTTTGATACAAACCAAGACACAAATGAATTTGAGGTATGATCATTAATATTCATGTAAATAGATTCCCTAACTTTATTGTAGGCCAAGGTCGCTATCATTTTTCCCTCAATTTCGCTGTAAATTTTGTCATCGTTTTCAATTATTTTGTTTAACTCTTCAATCTTTTCTTTATACATGGGATCTAGCCCTATACCAGTTGCACTGTTTAAAAAATCACCAAATTCTTTTACCGGTTTAATACTACCATAAGAATATAGAATCGCTGATATTGCTGCACTATCGGCTATGGCAGAAATTAAAGCCTGCCTTACATCCCCAACGTTCAGCACAACTTTCCCTCTGGCCAATAAAACTAATGCTTTATCAATGTCTATTGGACCTCCATATACATGTCTTCCTTCATTTTCGATCAATGGGACTGTTAAAATACGCTTGCTTATTGCGAGGTAGCTGTTTGTAGACATATCGACAAGTTTTAACGACGAAATCATATCTTTATCATTTAGTGCCTTAAGAAGCCTGTAACTTGTATAGCATGCTGGATGGAAATACAGTGTAAACATTTTACGAACAATGCATGGCAATATTTTTAAGCTTTATCGACACATTTTTAAATTGTTTTTTTGAAGTTATAGCTTCAATGAGGTTAATCCCTAGAAGCATGGCTACGCAACACCCAGATAATGCAAGAGTACCAAACTGGGTTAGAGGAACAGAAATAATTGCTAGCGATGATGAGGTTTATGAAGCTTACATTTCATATTCAGAATTTGGTGCAGAAGAAGTAATGTGGGATGCTGAAGGTAAGGATGTAGATACTCATGTAGTGAGAAAACTATTCACTGACTACTCTGAATTTTTCAGAGATAACATATTAGGCAAAGACCTGTACTTGACATACAGGGTTCCTAACCCTTCAATTGAGGGTGCTGATAGAAAAGTTTTTGCCGAAACATTGGAAAGCATACCAATAACATATGATGTAGCTGAAAAGTTCTACGGTGAATTTGTAACCACTCCGGTTTTCGAAGTTATATTGCCATTCACTACGAGCGGTGAAGAATTGATTGCTCTAGCTAACTACTATGAAAAGGCTGTTGTCAGCAAAGAAGATACCATGCTTACAGATAACATTTCAGTGAAAAACCTGATTGGGGAGTTTAGGCCAAAGAAAATAGAGATTATACCATTAATTGAAGACATGGACTCCATGCTTAACATTAAGACCATAATTGGTAAGTATCTGTCTACGTTTAAGGTTCCTTATCTTAGAGCGTTCATAGCAAGGTCTGACCCTGCTATGAACTATGGCATGCTCCCAGCCGTGCTTCTTTCAAAATATGCTTTGGCAGATTTAAAAGAGCTTTCAAATGAATCAAGTGTAGATATATTCCCTATTATTGGTGTTGGTTCTCTACCGTTTAGAGGTCATTTTAGTCCGCTCAATGTTAAGAATTCAATGGAAGAATACAAGGGTGTTTGGACCTTCACAACTCAGTCTGCATTTAGGTATGATTTTCCTAAAGAAGAAGTCAGAGACGCAATCAGGTACCTTAATATGACAAAGGCTGTTGATCCAGTACCATTTTCAAATCATGAAAAGCAGTTAATAAGAAAGATAGTTTCTATTTACAGGGAAAGATATCAAACTGAAATAGAGGGCCTTGCATCAATAATCAACGAAGTAGCTGATTTTGTTCCAAGAAGAAGGGCCAGAAAGCTGCACATAGGACTTTTTGGCTATTCAAGAAACACCGGAAATGTAACATTGCCACGTGCGATAACGTTTGTAGCGTCGCTCTATACAATAGGAATTCCTCCTGAAATTATAGGTTTATCATCATTAGGAAGCCTTAATGAAGAAGAATGGAATTTTCTGGCTGAAAGATACAAGTACTTTAAAGAGGATCTTAGGGAGGCATCAAAATATTTGAATATGGATTCGTTAGAAATGCTGGAAAACGGTTTTAACCTTGATAATAGAATAGTGGAACTAGTCAAAGAGGATATCTTGTTTATGGAAAATCAAATTGATGTCAAATTGCCAAATCATGAATACAACACAATAAAGCACAGACTATTCTCTAGCCTCGCGTTGACGGCATTAAAAGAAAAAAAGGAATCAGAAGTAAAAATTGCCATATCAGAAATGGCAAAAATCAGGAATTCTTTGGGCTGATAAATCGATTATATATAATGAAGTAAAAAAACGCATTGTTAAAATACAATCAAACAAAGTAGGGTTAGGATTGAGCGACCGAATAATTCTCGGAATAACTGGCATGCCTGGAGCCGGTAAAACAACCGTTGCCAAGCACATTTCATCTAGGGGCATTAAGGTGCTCGCAATGGGGGACATAATAAGGGAAAAGGCTAAAGAAATGGGATACGGTGCAGGTAAAGAGGGGCAGAAAAGAGTTGTTAAGGAATTGAGGGAAATAGGAGGAAAGGACATTGTAGCAAAGCTTACTTTAGAAAAAATGATAAAGATGAACCTTGAAAACGTAATAATTGACGGTATTAGATCAATGCATGAAGTTGATCTTTTTTCTTCCAACTTTAAAGTAATACTGCTTGCAGTTCATGCAAGCCAAACAAGAAGATATGAACTTTTATCAAAAAGGGGCAGAATTGACGATCCTCATAAAATAGAAGACTTTAAGGAAAGGGATAAACTGGAAATAGAACTCGGAATAGGTGCAGTAATTGCACTTTCAGATTTAATGATAGTTAATGAAGACATTTCATTAAATGAACTCCATGCTCAAACAGATTATCTCTTGGAAAAGCGCAATATTTTTTCTAATAAAAGATAAAACTATTCAGGCTTGAGATAATCGGCATACAGTATTCTAGCGATAATTTTTAAAAAATAACAAAAATATAATAAGTACAGCCTACATATTCTTATCATGGAAAAACTTGATGAAGTTGATACAAAAATTTTAAGATGCCTTTCAGGAGATTGTAGATTATCATATAGAAAAATAGCAAGTACCCTTAACCTATCTACATCTACAGTAAGTAAAAGAATTAACAGAATGATGGATAAGGGAATAATACTATCATTTGTGCCATTGCTTAACTCCACTCTGTTGAACATAAACATGTATATAATAGGGGCAAAGGTTAAACCGGGATATGACGTAGATGAACTAGCAAAGGAGATAGGAAAAGATGATTTTGTTACTAATGTATTTTTAACAGTGGGTTCTTATGATATTATAATTATGATTGAGGCAAAAGACAACAGGGACATGCTAGAAAAAATAAAAAGGGTAACAGGAAAAAATGGTATTGAAAGGTTTGAATCATTTCAAATAATAGATGTTAAGAAGCAAAATCCCACAAATATGCCATAAGTCATATACCAATCCTCTTAGCATGGTTCTATATTTTAGGTATTATTTATAGGCAATAAACAAAAAAGCTATTTAAGAAAAGTGCTAACAAAACCGAAAAAAATTAATTAAGTGGTTTTTTTTAAGGAATAATGTGTTATCCGTTAAAAAACAAGGAGATTTATTTTGGTAGAAGGTGAAAGTGTTAGGTTGAGATTATTGCTTATTTTTGAAAATCGAAATGACGAAAAAAGATGCAACGCAAAAAATATAAAGGAAAAATTGAAACAAATGATTCCAAGCATCAATGATGTAAGGATTGATAAAGACCACATCGAAATTGATTTATTTTCTGAAAATGAAGATTGCATTAATATAATTGGAACATACTTTAATAAAAAACCAATTGAAATAATTGATATTAATAAAAAACCTAATGCAGATTATCGTTACTATTTGAAAAAAGGAAGATTTTGGGAAGCTCATGAATCATTAGAAGAAATCTGGAAAACCGAAAAAAACCAAAAAATAAAAAACAGTATAAGGGTAGCAATACAATTTTGTGCTGCCATGGTGCACTTTCAAAGATGCAACGATGATACTGCTAATGAAATTTTAAAACGCGCAATTCTGATAGATTCTGACCCAACATTTTTAAAGCATATAATAGGCATAGATCTTAACAGTATAAGCAGATTAAATCTAAATGCAAATGACATATATAAAATGATGACAAGTTCAAATTTTTAAATTAGAGCAAAATCTATATTTTAGAAATCAAAACAATTTAATATTGATAAAAGATGCAGAACTTTTCCGTGTAACTGATGAAAGAATTGTGTGCACAGCTTGCGCTAGGATGTGTCATTTAAAAAATAATCAAACAGGTTTTTGTGGTGTTAGGAAATCCATTAATGATAAACTATATATTTTGAATTACGGCACAATTGAAGCCATCCATATGGATCCAATTGAAAAGAAACCTTTTATGCACTTTAATCCCGGTAGTAAAGTTTTGAGTATAGGCACAACTGGGTGTTCTTGGATGTGCCTTTACTGTCAAAATTACGACCTAAGCCAGAGAAGAAGAGTCTCAGGTATTGAAATATCGCCTGAATCGCTAGTTGAAATCGCTCTAAAATATGGCGCAGAAGGATTAGCGTTTACATATAATGAACCGCTTATTAACCTTGAATATGCAAAAGATGCAGCGCTATTTGCAAAAAATAAAGGATTGTTTAGTGTTTTTGTGAGTAACGGATACGCAACAGATGAAGGAGTTAATATGATGAAAACATTTCTTGATGCAATAACAGTTGACATAAAGGGAAATGCAAACAGGGAATTTTTAAGAAAATATGCTGCAGTTCCAGATCCCGAACCAATTTTTAAAACTATTTTAGAACTTTACAAATTTGGGATTCATGTAGAAATAACAGATCTAGTAGTTCCTCAAGTGGGTGATCACCTTGAAGATGCGGAAAAACTTTCAAAATGGATTGTTGATAATCTTGGGCCAGATGTTCCTTTACACTTTTTAAGGTTTCACCCAGATTATAAGATGGATTGGTTACCTTCAACTTCTGTACGAGACCTTGAAAATCATTATAAAGTGGCAAAGGAAAATGGGCTAAATTTTGTATATGTGGGGAATGTGCCCGGAAGCAGCTACGAAAACACTTACTGCCCTAAATGTGGTACAGAATTAATAAAAAGATATGGATTCGAAGTTATTAAGTGGAATCTAGATCAAGATAATAGATGTCCTAAGTGTGGTTACAAAGTACCAATTGTAGGAAAGTTTTACGGTGAAAGTTTAGAGGAAAGGTTTCATTCAATTCAATTATGATATGTTGCAATAAGCAAGTGATTCATAAATTTATTATTTGAAAAAGACTTTTTCTATAGGGCATTGTTGATTTTAAATTTAATCAAATAAATTCTGAATGAACTGCCATTAGTGCTTTAATGCAAGAAGAAGAATCTACTACAAAACCTATATTTAGCTCACTTGAGCCCTGTGTTATCATTAATACATTTATTGAATTTTTAGCAACTGAATTAAAGAGTTTTGCTGCAACTCCAGGAGTACCTTTCATTCCTTCCCCCACAATTGAGATGGCGCAGGCATTGTTCACAACATGATAATCATCTACATCTTTTCCCAAGAATTCAAATTCGATAATGCTTTTACATTTATTTAACAAATTTGATGGAACTATAATATTGAACTCAGTGGCAGAAGTGCTGAGTGACATCATTCTTATTTCAATGTTATGATCAATCATTCTGCTCAGAATCCTAGGTATGAGCTTTTGAATATTTACACCCTCAAGAGTAATAATTGATATCTGGTCTATATAAGCTACAGCTTTAGCAACATTTGGCGATATCTGCGAGTCGTGTGTCACTATCGTTCCAGATGAATCCTGATTGTTTATGTTTTTGATATTTAGCGTGACGTTCCTTCTTGATAAAAGGTCCAAACTTACTGGTGAAAAAAGCTCAGAGTTAAATGCCAATAGTTCCCGGGCTTCCTTGTATGAAAGCCTGGATATGGGTTTAGCACTAGGTATAAAACGTGGATCAGCTGTCATTAAGCCATCTACATTACTCCACACTTCGAGGTTACTAGAGTTTAAACTTACCACGAATGTTGCAGCTACCATATCAGCACTACCCTTACCCATATAGGTAACCTTGCCCTCTCTTGTTTTTCCGGTTAGTCCACCAGAGACAAGAATGATATTTTCTTTAGACAAATCATTTATCCTATTATTTATAATTTGATATGAGGAATTAAGGAGGGGGCTTGCAGACCCATATTCATCATCTGTTACAATACCCCAATCTCCCCCACTTCTGGCATCAACATCAGCACCCAATGATTCTGCTGTAATTTTTAATGTCTCCAAAGAAAAAAATTCAGCATAGGACACCACTCTATCTTTTATTGACGGTGTTATTTCGCCTAAAACTGATATAGTGCTCAGAAAATCAGTAAGTTGTCTTTTTAAATTTAGCAGTTTATTTTCTACATTTGTATTATACCTTGCTTTTGCAATATTTACTTCTTCCAAGTAGATTTTATAAAGTTCATCAACTTTAGATTCAGCTTCGTTAAGCTTACCCTCAGCGGCAAGAATTGATGCTTCATTTAACAATTCTACTGAACCTTTAATTGATGAAATGACACCGAGTACCTTCATATCCTTAGATCTTTTAATCATAATTTCAGCTGCCTTAATATAGCCACCATTTTTAAGTGCACTACTGCTGAATTTCATAATATTAAACTTCATTATGCACTCAGCTTATACTGTATAATTAAAAAACTTTTAATTTTAAACTCTAACTATTATATTGAAAAGTTTTTTATTGACCCCATCGTAATGCCAATTTAACTGAGTAGAGATCATGAGAAAAGTTTAAAGCTGAACTACTAGTAATTGGTATGAATGATTTGTGAACTATGTGGTAAAACCATAATAGGAAAGCCGCACAGGATCTATGTTGAAGGCGCCTACATGACGGTGTGTGAGAGCTGCGCAAAGTATGGAAAACCGGCAGATTCAGTTAAACCTTTAAAAGAAAAATACGCAAGTAAACCTATTGTAAGGGTTACACAAGACATACCTGAATATGAAATAGTAGATAATTATGGGCAAATAATAAGAACAATTAGGGAAGAAATGGGATTAACACAGGATAAATTCGGAATAA
>JBMFVR010000022.1:0-14024 GCA_049965895.1 Nitrososphaeria archaeon
GCCATTTTTAGCACTTCTGCGGGTTTGTTAAATGTTGGATCCTGATGGCGCAGCAGAAGGACAGCTGCTTCCATTTCCCTCCAGACATCTGGCTTTATCCATCCTGCATTGTCAGTGCCCAGAGCAATCATGACATCCTCATTAAGCATGCTTGCTATATCAGGCTTTCCTACAGAGAACCATAAATTTGACCTCGGGCACAGCACAGCACCCACTCTCTGCTTTGCAAGCTCCCTGATTTCATCTCTGTTCAGGTACGTGCCGTGCACTATCGCGGTCGGTCTGAGCAGTTCCATGGCAATTTCAAAGTCATTCATTTCATGAATCTTTCTGGTTTCAGATACGTGAACCAGCACTGGCATGCCCCTGAATCTGCTGCTCAGTTCCCTCAGCTTGTCCCTGCTGTACGAAATTATATCAGGCAGGCCAAGGCCATCAACATGCCCCTGAACATAGCCCCCGCTGTCTGGCCTTCCCAGGACCATGTGCCTTATTCCTGAACTCACCCTGGCCGCCATGGGGTCACCCTCAACGAAGTCAGCCAAAGCAGCTACTCCTGACCTGAGGCTCATTTTAATAACTTCAATTCTGGCCATCCTCACCCGGTCAGGGTCAGCTTCCCTCAGCAGCCTGTGCTTTAGACCGTTGGGCGGAGCAACCAGTTCCTCAAGCCCTAGCCAGTTTCCAGTTTCAGGAAAGGCGTAATCTGCTGTGTGAATGTGAGAGTTGATGAGAGGGGGCATTGCAATGAAATTCCCCCTTCCGCTTCTCCTTTCATAAATGTCGGCTATTTTGCCCGACTCATCCACTTCTACGTTAACGTTTCTCCTAAATTCCAGGTCATTCCCTATGAACGCGCCTGCCAGTTTAAGGGTTATCATTGTGCTTCATTACCTTAATTGGCCTACCCCTGAACTTTCTTATGAAAGTAAGTGATTCTGCTGCAAGCTTCATGCAGTCCCTGGCGTTGTTGGCCACGCCTATTCCAATTTTTATGGAATCGGGCTCAAACCTCTCCAGCCTTTCCAGCGAATCTTCACCGGCAAAGAGGACGACGTTGTCTCCACCGAGGTAAACCGATATCCCTTCAAGTTCATCTGAAAGCCTGTTCACAAGGCCAATCAAATTGTTAACCTGTGCCATTCCGTCAACTATTGTCCCAGATTCCAGCCTTTTCAGGTATGAATCTATATCAAAGTGAGCCGCCACGAGCCTGCTGCCGTCATGTTCCCCAAAGGCCGCCTGACCGGCCGCTAACCCTTTTAGGCCCCTGAACGCTTCGATTTCTGCTCTTACCAATGTTCTTCCTGTACCGCTTGAGGCCCTGTAGGGAACGGGCGATATGCTCTTCATGGCATCAAATATCTTACCATGACCATCCCTATCAATTCCGTTCGCTATGATTAGCATATGATGAAATGTCATTGGAATAAGGAAGCCGCCCTGCCCGGCAACAGCCTCCTGAAGTTCAGAGTACAGCCTGTGCTGAATTGCCTGCACTCTCCATTCCCTGTCAGTTCCAAGCCCCGAAATCCAGCCCTCATAGTTGAGCAGTTCTACTAAAGTCACCTTCATGCATACTTCCACCTCTTCACCATTTCCCAGTAATTACCGAACCTTGATTCATCGTACTTGATGGTTTCAAGTGGTATTGGGCTGCTGCTTTCTACGCCTTCAAACTCTCTTAGTGTCCTGTAAATGGTGTCCCTCTGTACAGGCCTTCTTCCTGCTTCAACTATAAGCCTCCTTATATCTACGGGCGACATGAACTGGCCGTGCCCGGCACCAGCCTCTGATGAAATGCTTTCATTGATGAGCGTGCCGCCAAAGTCGTTTGCGCCGAAGTCCAGCAGCATCTGAGCAAACCTCGGCCCCTCCTTGACCCATGATACTTGGATGTTCCTTATGTAACCATTGAGCACCAGCCTAGATGTGGCGTACAGCGCCATGACCTCCGAAGCGCTGGGTGGTCCACCAACCTTGCCGGCGAGCTCGGTTCTGTACGGTATGAAGCTGAGCGGCACAAACTCCGTGAACCCGGGGCTCTCCCTCTGCAGCTCCCTGAGCGTAACAAGGTGCTGCGCCCTCTGAGCTTCACTTTCAACATGACCGTACATGATTGTGGACGTTGAAGGTATTCCCTGCCTGTGAACCTCCCTGATTATACTGATCCATTCACTTGAACTGAGCCTTCCCGGCGATATATTTTTCCTCACAGAATCGTCGAGAATTTCAGCCGATGTGCCTGGAACGCTGTCAAGCCCTGCATCCTTCAGCGTGCCAATGAAGTCGCCGTAACTCATGCCAGAAAGCTTTGAACCGTACCATATCTCTTCAGGTGAAAATGCATGCAGGTGTATTTCCGGCACCCTGGACTTGATGGCCCTCAGCACTTTGGGGTAAAATTTCCAGTCCATCTTTGGCGGAAGCCCTCCCTGAATGCATACTTCGGTTGCGCCAAGCCTCCAGGCCTCCTCGGCCATCCTTACAATCTCTTCAACAGGTATGAAGAATGCCTCTGGGCTCCTGTAATCCCTGCTGAAGGCGCAGAACCTGCAGTTAAGTATGCATACGTTGGTGTAGTTTATGTTCCTGTTCACTACATAAGTTACACTGTCGCCCACTGTTTTCCTCCTCAGATAGTTTGCTGCAATGCCCAGGGCAAGCAGGTCCTGGTTGCGTGATTTTAATAGAAGTTCAATCTCCTGCACGCTGAGGTCCTGACCAGCAAGGGCCCTTTCAACAGCGTGGGCCCTCCCTTCGTCCATGAACAGCCCAGCAACGTCCATCATGAGGTCAACCTCCTGATGGCTGATACGATGCGCTCCTCCAGAAATCCCTGCCTTTCAATGAACTCCCTGTAAACCGGAAGCCTCTTCTTAAGGGCATAACCGTGGCTTTCGCACTCCCTGCCCAAGATTTCAATGTCAGGCCACGGATATGATGAATTTACGTAATCAGCTGTCAGCGGAGAAATGCCGCCCAGGTCATTTGCCCCTGCTTCTATGATGCTCCAGCATGGAACCAGGTTCGGGGGTGACTGGATGTTCATGTCAGGCCCAAGCACCAGCCTGGCAACGGCTATGACCCTTTGGACCATCTCAAGCGAAGGGCCTGTAACGTCATCCATGGGGGTACCCCTTTCAGGCCTGAACGGCTGCACTATAACCTCCTGTATGTGCCCGTACTTTTCATTCAGTTCTCTGATGGCAAATAGGGAATCGATTATGTCTTCAGGGCCCTCGCCTATGCCCACTATTATGCCAGTGGTGAATGGTATCTGAAGCTTTCCTGCCATCTCCATCATCTTCAGCCTCAGGGCCGGGTTCTTGCTTGGAGAAAGGTGGTGCGGCCCTCCCCTTTTGAATAGCTTTAACGATGTGGATTCAAGCATCAGCCCCATGCTGGCTGAAACCTCCTTTAGCTTGGCCATTTCATTTTCTTCAAGCAGGCCAATATTTATGTGAGGAAGCAGGCCATGTTCCAGCGCAATTTCAGCCACGCGGTGGGCATAATCGGCAGTTGAACTGAGCCCCCTTTCCCCTAAAAACGACCTGGCCTCTCTGTACCTCCTTTCAGGCCTCTCTCCAGCCATTATGAGAGCTTCTGTGCAACCAAGCGATGCGCCGGCCATGACTAATGCTGCAGCTTCCTCTTCCCTCATGTACCCTCCCCCTTCTTCTGGCTCCCTCCTATAACCACAGTATGAGCACCTGTCGCTGCACAGGTTTGATAATGGCAGGAAGACCTTTCTTGAATAGGTAATGGTTCTGCCCTTTGCTGAATCCCTGATCGCAGATGCCACGGGCAGCAGCCATTTAATGTCAGCATTTAACAATTGAAATGCTAGTTCTCTGTTTATATCATGGTAATTTTCAAGTTCTGATATTCTGTATTCATCACCTTTATTTTCTATTTTTTGCATACTGATATGATTGTAGGTTATCACTATTAAGCGTTTGCATCTGATGCTGAAACAGTTCGCTGCGGTGCAACAAAGGGATTAACGAAATATGGCCTACCTTCGCCATATATCTTCACAAATTCCTTTATCTTTTCAATGTCTTTGTCTGAAAGCCAAGGATACTTTACAGTCCTGTAGATGGTTTCAGGCAGTTTTGATGCTATTTTCACTGATTCTATGAGCTTTTCAACACTGAGCCTCACCCTTATAGTGTACTCGTATTTCTCCCTTTCAAAGGGCGGTCCCTTGATGTCTATCGCAAAACCGTTCACAATATCTGAAAGTGACATTAAAACTTCCGGCATTGACCCATTTGAATCAATCCTTATCAACAGGTCTGGCCTTTTTTGCCTGATCAACTTCACCATGTTGACAAGCCTCTGCCTGTGAAGAGTGGGTTCACCGCCGGTTATTACTGCCATGTTTACAATAAAATTGTTATCCAGCTCCCACAGCAGCATTTCAGCCGGCAGTTCATGAAAAGCCCCCTGAGCTATCTCCCAGTTATGACAATCCCTGCACCGGTAGTTACAGTAGGGCAGGTATATATTTAGGGTCATGTACCCCGGGTGGTCAATGCCGGAAGTGAGTATGCCAGCCAGGGGTGGCAGAGCATCCATTAGAAGTCACCGGTTACAAACGATTCAACGTCGTTTACCTTCAGTATTCCCCTTGTAACCCAGTCACCCCTTCTTGAATCCTGCCAAACGTTCTCTTCACCTTCATATAGACCAATGGTCGAATCCTTAACCCTGACCTTCCTTGCCACTGGCCTGAAATATCCTATCACCCTAGAATAAACCACAGTGTTTTGGCTCTTGCATGAAGGGCAGGTCAGGTGTTCCCCAACAAACCTGCACTTGCAGTCACTGCAAACGGTGAGTGTGGGAGTGAGAGTAGCGTACTTGAGGGGATAGTTGAAAAACATTGACCTGATGAGCCATTTCTTAGATTCTGCGGACAGCTTCTCGCCAAGGAACAGGTGAAGCACTGAACCGCCTGTTGCATAGTTCTGCGTTATGGCAGACGTGTAAACGAGTTTGGATATGCTCTTGCAGCTGAACGGTGGCTGAAATCCTGATGTAAGCAGGGGCCTTTCTTCAGATACTGAAACAAAAATTTTCCTGTTTTTAAAGGATTCAGACCCCGCATATATTTCCCTGAAAAGCCTGAATTTTTCACAGCTTTCGTTTGTAATGCACATGGCAAACTCCAGATCCTTTCTTGCCAGATAGCCCGCTGCAGTTTCCATCGGAGCGTACTCAAAGTTCCATGCAATGCCATCCTTTTTCTGAAATTCATTTATTTTTTCAAGTATGTGACCAGCAACAATACTGGCTAAATGCAGCCCCTCTTCGCTCAAAATTCCGTCCTTTATTCCAAAATTGATTAGGCCCTCATGGCCTCCCCCAAGCGAAATTGTGTTAAAGTATGTGTTAAGTGACCTGTCAACATAATAAAAAAACGTGGGGTAAAGGTCCTCATGTTCCAGAATGAACTTTCTCTTTTTGTTCAGCACGATCCTTGCCCTTTCAAGAAGAACGTCCAGATGATCCAGCAGGCCCTGAACATCACCACTATGCAAGTAACCAAGTCTATTGAAGTTAATGGTTATCACCCCAATGGAGCCAACTCCCGACGCATTGCCAAATATCGATCCTGTATGGGACACTTTAGTTAGCTCCTTCAGATCTACCTGGAACCGGCAACAAAACGACCTCTGCAGTTTAGGGTCTCTTATTTCAAGGTTTTTCACCTTTGCGCGCCATTTTTCATCCTTGAAAGGTTTGCTCACATAATTTTCTATGTATATCCCGCCAAAATTGTCCATGAGGTCCAGCAGGGCATTAAATACCTGAGAATCCCAGTCAAAATCATCTGTAATGTAAAGTGTGATAAGCGGGAAAGTCCAGGGTTTGCCTTCCGCATCGCCCTGAGCCATAACTTCAAAGAAAGCCATGTTAACTTCATCATATATTTCCCTCGGAATCTCGCCAAAGGTAACAGTGCTGAGGCTGAATTTTCCCCCTATATTCACTGGTTCTTCAGCAAGTGCTGGCGCCGGGCCGCCGATTGTTACTGTGACGTTGGTGAACGGTGAATTGCCACTCCTGAAATCCAGGTTCACATTATAAACAAAGGACTGGAATGCATTTTTTATTTCGCTGTAAGTTAAATCTCTCTTCTGCCTCTCATACCATACATAAGCAGCGGCCACTGATGTGAGGTCATTTAATGCCACAGCCCCCGAAATCTCCTGACTTACCTTAAGTATGAAATTGGCGCTCTGGTCCAGAAATGTTTTGAGGTGCCTTGGTGGATTTGATTTCACGGAAAAGCCATTAAGCGATTGAAGACCGTGCTTCATTATATCTACTGCTGAAAAACCCGCACAGTATGGACTTAGCATGCTCATCTGGTGGTGATACCACCATCCCTCATCATGAATTAATCTTTCATCTTCAGAAAGTATTTTATCGAGATAGTATTCCTTTTGAACGAACGCAGATATTATTCCGGACATGGCTGGAAGGCTATATATTAAATTCGCATTATGCCTGCTTAAATCATCCTTGGTAAGGTAATCTTCAATCAATGAAATCATCCTTTCAGATAACAGGGAACCTGTCTGCATATGGATGGATGATCCATCCAACTAATTAAAAATTTTTGTTAAAAAAATTTCAGCTAATCAGTTGAGGTTAAATAAGATTTTCACCGAAAATTTTGTTACTAGCATAATGGTCAAATTTATTATTAAACCAATATTAAGAATTAAAGGAGTTGATCCTGTTAACTATGACAGGCAGTTCATTTAGGTCCTTTATTATATAGTCCGGGTGCACACTGCTGGATTGGCTGTACTGATCCCTTGCAATTAGGGCAGTGAGCGAACCTGCCCTTTTGCCCGCAATTATATCGTACTCCCTGTCTCCTACGCTGATGCACTCACCAGGCATTAACCCCATCTTTTCAAATGCTCTTAAGAATACGTCTGGTTCTGGCTTGGGATTTTTCACTTCCTCAGTGCTAACCCAGCAGCAGACCATCCTGTCTATGCCAAAGTGCTTCACTACCTCATCTATCAGGTCCTTTCCCATGCTTGATGCTATTGAAATCTTGATGCCCATTTTTGTCAGGTTTGAAATGCAGGAAACAGCATCCGGAAAAACTATGATCCTGTCTATGTTTTTTAGATAATAACGCTTCCTTATGCTCCTTATTCTTTCAACATCATCATCTGTTAAATTGCCCATGAACTTTGATGCAATGGCTGAGGAGGATAATCCAACATACTTTCTTATTTCTGATGGCTGAATACTATACCCGAATTCTTTAAATGTATCGGACAATGTCAAGGAGGCTGCTTCGGCACTATCAATAAGCGTTCCGTCAAGGTCAAACACCGCTCCTGAAATCATGGGCATAATTAAATTATCTTAAGTTTTAAAGTGTGCTGAACAACCTTTTGCAGATCAAGCCAGCAATAATGAAGATCCCAGGGCTTAACGCAGCATACACTATGATCGATCCAGCAATTACAGAAATCATCATAAAGATCATGTCCTTTTTAGTAACAGTAAAACGATAAAGCAGGGTTGGCTTATCAGACATGCCATACCCTCTTACAGTCATTGCGTCAGCCAGTTCTTCGCTCCTTCTTATCGCAATCATCACCATCGCAATCATCATTGGCGCCAGAGCCTTGACCAGCTTTATAGGATTTTTAAAATTCAATTCAACACCGTGTGACGCTAGGGAATGAACTATCTCCTGCAAGTCCATCAGCATTACAGGAATAAATTTAACTGTCATCGCAAATACAAACGTTGCAGACCGTGGCAGGTGCACCAACCTCCCCATGACTTCGAGCTCCTCAATGGATATTACTGCGCTGATTAACGATATTGAGGCCATTACATCGATAAATTTTAACATTGAGACAAAGGCTGCTCCTAACCCATCTGCAAGCAGTGCCAGCGCGAACAGCATTGTTGAAAATATGAATGCTGATCGCATTATTATTATTTCCCTGTGCATTGTCTTTGCAATGGCTGCAAACGCCATCATAGATGCAAATATAATCAGTGCAACAGGCACGTTATTTACAATTACTGATATTAACGCTGCAATTACAGGAAAAATTGGCCTTACAAAGGGGCTCCTTCTATAGATAATACTGTTGACCGGCCTATGTATGAATGTCTCATATATGCCACTTATTATAAAGCTCATAGAGCTTCATCTCCCGCGGACTCCGCGTTCGCCCAATCGGCTTCGAATGGTTCTGCTATATCTTCAGTTCGTCCCTCTATGACCTGTATGATCCTTGCTTGAGTAAATTGTTTTACAAATTCTGTGTCGTGAGTTGCTACTATGATTGCCTTTCCAGAGTTAACCAAGGATGATAGCAAGCGTGCCATATCCAGTTTATTTGCCGGGTCCTGTCCCACGGTTGGTTCATCAAGGGCAAGAACCGGCGGATCCCATACCAGAACTGATGCTATGCACACCCTTTTCTTTTCACCCCAGCTTAATGTAAATGGCGCCCTGTTCAGCAAGTGATATATATTAAGATCCCTTGCCACAGCAGTGGCCTTTAACCTTGAATTTTCAACCCCAAATTTTTTTGCCCCTATCTCTATTTCATCGATTACCCGTTCGGTAAAAAGCTGATGGTCAGGATTCTGCAGCACCACCCCAACCCTTTTTGACAACTCAGCAATACTTGCCTTTCTTGTGTCTATACCACATACCCGAACCGCTCCCTCGCTTGGCCTGTACACTCCGTTGAGCAGGCGCAGCAGCGTTGATTTGCCGCTCCCGTTCGGTCCAACAAGAAAAACAAGCTCTTCCGGCATGACCTTGAAGCTCACACCATTAATGACATAATTTCCATCTGAAAACCTGTACCAAACGTGCTCGAATTCTACAACGGGTCCTCTTTTGCCTTCAGATATTGAATCGTCAACTAGAACCTGTATTTCCTTAAATTTCTGAAAGCGTTTTATGGCTCCCTCAACATTTCCATAATAGACTGCTTTGCCTCCATCCAGTATAAGCGCACTGTCAGCAATTTCCCGCAGCAGCTCAACCCTGTGTTCCACTATAATGCTGAAAATCCCATACCTTATGCTGAGCTCCCTGATTATTTTGAGTATCTTTCTTGCAGCCCACGGATCTAGGAAGCCAGTTGGCTCATCTACTATAAGTATTTTTGGCCTTAGAACAATTGCGCCAGCCAGTGCAACCCTCTGCTTCTGACCATCGCTAAGCTCGAGCGTTGACTTCCATTCTAGGTCAGAAATTTTGAGCGCTGAAAGGGCCCATTCAACCCTCCTTTTCATCTCCTCCCGTTCAAATCCAAAGTTCTCTAGGGAAAATACAACATCTTCTCTCACCAAAGTGGAAACTATTTGATTATCAGGGTTCTGCGAAACGTAGCCCACGTATCTAATTATTTCGTCCATAGCCATTTCTGCTATGGCCCTGTCACCTACGGAAATACTGCCTCTGTATTCCCCTCCATAAATGTGCGGTATCAACCCCACTACGGCTTTCATAAGTGTAGATTTACCACACCCGCTCGAACCTGCAATCAGCAGCACCTCACCCCTTTTACCCTCAAAGTTTACTCCCTTAAGCACCCAGTCTGCAGCACCAGGGTATCTGTACCAGAAATCCTTTACCTGGATAACGCTATCATTCATTGTGCGTTGAATGGGCCCCTAAATTAAACCCCAAAGAGGAAGCGTATTTTTTAGTGCTGCTGATCCTTTCGACTCTTTTTGCGGCGTCAATGAGCACCGGCATCACGACGTTTCCTCCCCCTGCCATGAGCGTCAACGGCAAAAGGTTTTCTCCTCCCCCGAAAGGAAGGCCTATGTCCGCGTGGGGGAATAAGAGACGGGTTATGGACAAAGCCTTCAGGGAATCCCATACAGATGCCGGCGCCCTCCCTTCCCATGTAGTGCCCTTTATAGGTGTAAATGTGGAAATTGAAATGCTGGTAAGGTTCTTAAACTGTTTGTGAAAATGAATCGATTCGATAAGGTCACGGTAGTCACCTAACCCATTCATAACTATCGACTTTAATTCCAGCCCTTCTTCTAGTATAGCTTTCATGCAGTCAATCCTCATGTCTAGGTTGTCTCCAGGTTTTGCTTCACTGAAAGCGACCCTGTTGATAGTCTCAAGTGAACAAACTATGCGAAATACCCCATTCGATTTCAGCCACCTCATGGTATCTCTTGATAAGGAGGGGCCCACTGATATCTCAAGTGGCAGGTCTGTGACCTCCCTTACCGCCATTACAGCTTTTTTTACAAGTTCGTCAAAACCCAGGAGGTTAGTGCCGCCAACCAGATGAATAAATTCAACACCCATCTTTTTTATATTATCAACCTCCTGCTGCAACTTTTCCAGTGATAATAACTCTCTTTCCTGCTTTATCTTATAGTCTTTGCTGGAAGCTGAACAGTATGCACACGGCGGGTTCAACACGCAGGGTGTTATCATGCCAAGGTGCGCCGCTAAAATCAGCTCTCTGCCCAGATTTTTGTCCCTCAGTTCAGAAGCAGCTGACAACAGGGACAACCAGCGCTCAGGCGAAACCGTAGAAAGGTAAAGGTTTACTGAATCTTCTAAGCTGGCCTTTCCTTCCAGATGTTTTTCAAGCAATTCTTCGTAGTTCATTTACTAGCACCCCAGCTGAACCACCTTTCATAGGCCTTTGTGGCCACAAAAGCTCCAAACATTCCCAACACAAACGGCACAGGACCGTTGAACACTATATACAGGATCAAGAGCGCCTGAGTGGCCACATGGTGAAGCACTGCAACTGGCAGAAAAATTAGAAGCCCTACCGTTACGCCTATCCCTCTTCCGAGCATCAAAAAGCCTCCTGCCAGAGACAGGCAAATCTTTCCACACTTTCCCTTTAATAAATGCCCGATTATGACTGTTGCTTCTGCACCCACAGTGGCCCCAATCCACTCAAATATCACTGGAGGAAATCCTGACATGAATAGCATAAGAATCCCAGTAACTAGCGTTGTTATTCCTATGGCACCAATCTTTCGCACGCGCATATACGTTATGGCGGCCATAAAAGCAACTGGAAAGGCAACTATTGGCCTTTCTGCGCCAGGAATAAAAGTGATTCTGCCTGCAAAGTACTGAAGCACAAATTGTATGGCAGAAAATACAGCGATAACTGAAAGGTCTCGTGCAGTAAAGTAACGTTTTTTATAACTTTGCATGGCAAACAGTTATGCTGGGAACTTATTTAAGCATTATTGTTTATAATTTAATTATATTAAACATATATGTTTAATATAAAATAGCAAAAATTACCGTCATATAAATTAATCGGCAATCATGTCACTGCTTATGGCACTTTTGCTAGAATTACTGCTACTATTTTTCTCGGCTTTAGCCATAGGGATTCTGGGCAACATAGCCGGTATCGGTGGTGGGGTCCTGCTCATGTTGATATTCATATTCCTGCTTGGTATCAATCCGGTGGTTGCGGGTGGTCTCAGCCTGTTCACCATTATATCAAGTACGGCTTTCGGCTCTTTGATAAACAGGGGGCAGGGGTCAATAGATAAGCGGCTTTTCCTGGATATCGCAGTGCTTTCAGGTGCAGGCGCTGTGATAGGGTCGGTGCTCAGCTATTACATTATTGTTTCATCTTTCAAGCTATTTTTTGGGATCACCGTGCTTGGGCTGGGGTTGTTTTCATTTATCTCAGCAAGGATTGAAATCAGGGCGAACAGGGACAAGGATTATTTAAAGAAGACGTTTGCAGAATCTCATGAAAGCGGGCTCGACAGGTTCAGGAGTCACAGGAGCCTGGCGGTGGTTTCCTTCATAGCAGGCATAATATCGGGCACATTTGGGGTAGGCATAGGTGCTGTTGTGGGCACTTTTCTGACATCGATAAAGCACATACATCCAAAAGTAGCGTTCTCCACCTTGCTGGCTTCAATGATTATAACATCCACAGTGGGTGCAGTGGTTCATTTTTCAGAGCCGGGCCTAACCGTTAATATGATGCTCTTGGTGCCGCTGCTTACCGGAGCAGCCCTGGGCGGTTTTACCGGGGCGCAGCTTTCAAACAGGATGAGCTTCTCGAGCCTTCGGTCATCACAGAGCTATATAGTGATGTTCTTTGGTGCCCTGTCAATAGCCATGAGCCTGTTCAGGCTCCATTAGAGCGTTTCTGCTGAAAATTACTTGCTCTCCAAAATTGCAATCTCACTTTGATCCAACGGTGATACCGTTACTTTGCAGATTTTATTTATCGATGTGCTCTGCTCGAAAAATCAGCTTCTAGCCTTAACTGAAGGCCCTGATGTAGTACTTTCTGCCCTCATACTCCACTTCCTTCAACAGCTTTTTCTCCAAAAGGGATTCAACCAAATCCCAGCTGCGCCCATGCCTTTTAAGGAGTTCTGCCACTGCATCCTCCCTCATTGGATGAACTGAAGTTATGCTGAGGAGGCCGTCCTCAACTTTTCCTGAGGAAGAGAAATCATTGCCTTCATATCCTGTTAACAGTTCAACATCGTTTACCATCCTGCTCAGCAAATTATATGCCCGGTTAACCGATCCTTCGTCTGGTTTCTTGACTGAGGAAAGGGCCGGGGGCCTTGTGGGCACAGAAATGTAAGCCTTCTCTGGTTTAAGCTCTGAAATGAAATTTGCTATGCCTTCAATCTCTCCTTCATTGTATCCACTGACAAGCATCGTTTCTGTACACAATACATTCCTGTACTCTCTGGAAAAGGTGAGGATTCCGTCCATCACCCTTTTGAATTCCAGTTCTCGGCATGGCCTGTTCAGCTTTTTCCAGGTTCTTTCTGTGCAAGCATCAACTTTAACGGAAACCCAGTCGGCTTCTGAAAGTGCTTCCCTGACATCATCGTGAAAAAGCAGCGAGGCGTTGGTTATCACGGCTACCCTTGCGCCTGCATCCTTAATGTCCCTTATTTCCTTGCCCAAGTTGATGTCTAGGGTTGGTTCACCGTCAGGGACAAAAGTTACATAATCTATTTTTTCACCCTTGTTTAACTCATGCTTCACTGATTCAACTATCTTCCCAGGTTCATAAAATTCTCTTCTTTCACATGTCAAACCCTTAGTGATACCTATCTGGCAGTATATGCAGGAATATGTGCAGAACTTTGAAGGTATATTGTTCACTCCCAAGCTTCTTCCCAACCTCCTGGAAGGTACAGGCCCAAAAGTTAATCCCATGCACCTTAAAGGAAAAGAAAACGTTATAAACCATATCGCCTTTTCGACATCAAATGAGAATAGTTATGCCTTTAAAGGAAAACAACGGTCCTGAATCAAGGGTCACAGGCCATCCAAGGATGGCACCCTATTTTGCCGTGGCGGAAATCAACGGCGCAAAGCAAATGTCGCTTAACATAATTGAAAATCCATACAAAGGTGAAGAGCACCATGAAGAGCACCACCATCAGGGAGGAACCCAGTTTTTCAGGTTCCTGGAAGGCCTGATGCCAGATGCCTTTATTTCGTACAACGTGGGAGAAGGCGCGTTCTACAGGTTCAAGGAAATGGGGGTAAAGATGTACATGCCAAAGGGCCATACGGTGAAGGAGAACATTGATGCCTTTAACGCAGGAGAACTTAAGGAGCTTGCAGGGCCGTCTGACTAAACCCTGACCTCCAGGTGTCTGTAGTATTTTCTTGCATCCCTCACTGCATCATATAACTGGTAGTACGTACCACATCTGCATATCACGCCACTTAGCTCCTTTCTTAACTCCTCGCCGTCTATTTCAGGGTCCTTGCTCAGCACATAGTGGGACGTTACAACAAATGCCGGCGTGCAGAATCCACACTGCATTGCTCCGTGCTCCACGAACGATTCCTGCAGCTTCCTGGCCCTTTCATCTGAGTAGAGCCCCTCAGCAGTTACCACATCCTTCCCATCAGCTTCCACGGCAAGTGTCATGCAGCTCTTAACTGGAACACCGTTCAGCAGCACAGTGCAGAGCCCGCACTCGCCTCTCCAGCATGCTGC